>NZ_DASQZC010000201.1:0-17575 GCF_035638895.1 Nostoc sp.
AGAACCAGAGATATCCCCAGAAGCACTAGAAACCGCAGAAAATTTTACTACTGCTATCAATAATTTTCATTGGCGGGCTGACTATTTGAAATTCTGTGAAGTTCTAGGTTTTACACCAGATAACTATGCTGAGGAGAAATACCAGCAATTTCGAGAATTGGTTAGCTATTTAGACTGCTTTGATAAGGAGGCGATCGCCAAAATGATTGAGGCAGGGAAATAAATTATGATTTCAACAATACCAACGCAAATGATAGATCCGCCTTGGGATAGCGCGATTAGTTCAATTGAAGCTTTTGTTTCCCCTACAATCCCATTTAATAACGGACTAATTCAACATTTGAATTTTAACGATAATGTTTGGGAAGTTGCCCTACATTGGCTAATTAAGAAAAAATGGCACTCAAAATACAAAATACCAGTAAGTCGCAATATTGCAACAAAAATTGAGCCGTTGGGTGAACTTTTGCTACAAATACTAGAAATTTGCTCACAAGTCCACCTTATGTATCCATCTGGATACACAAACGCAACTGAATGGTTTTATCATATTGTTTTGGAGATGAGAAATGGCGATATCAATGAAATTTGCACTCCTATTAAAAAAGGTGATGGCAAATTTAAGCATTGTTCTGAAATCAGAAGCCATGTAAAAGTTTTAAAACAATACAAAAATCCTTTCGATTCAGCGCGATCGCCACACACTTACAGATTGATTGAAGCTTCAATCAATCTATCTCAAAAGTCTGACAAGTTCGATGATGGGTGTTATCAACCTTTGATCAAGGCTTATTCCTCTTGGGGAAGAAACTTGCATGATGATGTTAATTGGCAGATGCTTATAGTCGATAAAGAGAAACTTTTTATACACGCTGGCAAGGGGAGGGGAAAGGTGAAAATAGCCTAACGCCAATGTGATTTCTACAACCCTTACAGCACAAGGCTTTCAGCAGGTATTGACAAAATGTTTTTTTAAAGAAGAGAAATGTTATCAATATAACTAAGCCGAAAAAAATCGACTTAAGAACCTCGCCAGCTAATCAAAAACGATTCGTAGTCGTTTTACTGCTTCGGAACTCAAATCGAAACAAAATAATAAAATTACTTGACACTTATTTTAGCGATTGATACAGATTTCTGCAAATTATTAGCTGGCAAGGTTCCGAAAATCACCAAAAGGAACCTTGCAAATGGAAAAATCTGCCACTGGGGAAAATAGAAGAAATTGCGAAAAAGCCTTATTTAGAGCTAATTCTAGCAGTTTCAAGCCTAAATATCAAGCATTATGCCAGCACTGCGGCGGCGAATTTCGCCTAAAGGTGGTGAGCGATCGCCGGAGAGGGACAAAATATTTAAGGGCAGGCTGTTGTGACGCTGCTTTGCGTCCTTGCCCTGATCCCGTTGAGTTGATGCGATCGCCTAAACTCACCTTAGATGAACGCCAGTTTCTACAACGACTGATAGGACTTGAATGGTTTTCTGGTCAAGTTGCCGCCGTACTTCTTCAGATTGAAGACAAGGCTAAGGCATCTGGGGAGGTATCAGCATGAGTAAGTTTACTACCTGCTCTCCAGAGAAAAAATGCCGTGTCTGTCGTGGTATCTCCCCAAACTGCCGCGAAGGTGACAAAATTAGTCTATGTATGCTCTTTGCCAATGCCAATATTGGCGAAATTATAAATGGGCATAAACTCCTCAAACACAGTAAAGATGGGATGTGGGGAGTTTTCAAGCTTGACAATACTCAAGAGTGGAGTGAGCAGCAGCGAGAGCAGTGGAGGCTAGACAGAGAGCGAAGAAAGCAACACCAGAAATTTGAGGACGACCTACGCCAAAAACAATCACTTTCAGTTATTGAACGCGATAAAGAATACCAGAGATTGCTTGGCGAACTAACGCTTCACCCAGAAGATGAAAAAGAATTACTGCGTCGAGGGTTTACTCACCAAGAAATTCAATTAGGTGGTTGGAAATCAGTAGATCGATACCACCACCTAAAGGAGCAGTACAGCCATTTACTCCCCGGTATCTCATCTGATGGTCAAGTAATTCTTACAGACTCTGGTTGGCTATGTCCGGTCAGGGATAAGGACGGACTAATTGTAAGTATCCAAGTTCGGTTAAGGGTAGTGCCTATAGGTGAAGGGCGATACCGTTGGTTATCCTCCAGAACTCAAAATAATCCGAATGGACAATCACCCCATGTTTACCCATTTGGGGCTAATGACGGTGAATTACCTTTAGCGTGTTTCTACCCCGAAGGAAAGCCAAAAGGGATTGCTTTGGCAGAAGGAGTTGGGGCAAAACCTTTTTATGTTGCCCAGCGATTAGGAATGTTGACACTGGGAGCAGCAGGTGGACAATGGGGATCTAGCCCCGTAACCTTCAAAAAATCGCTCGACCATTTTTCTGAAAAAATGGATGGACTCAAACACCTTGCCATTTATCCCGATGCCGGAGACGTTCTCAACCGATCGGTAATGGAAAGATGGCGCAAGGTTGTTTCACTCCTAGAGAAGTGGGGATGGACTGCTGATTTTGTTTGGTGGGGTCAAGTCACAAAAGAAGCAAACGATGCTGACGAACTCAGCTACAAAGAATTACAAAATATTTCCTACATTACACCTGATTATTTCTGGGAGTTAGCCAAGGAAGAAAGACGAAAACTTTCTTTATCCAAAGTTTTACTTGAGGATGAAAATCTACCTGATGGTCATTCACAGAACTGGCGGATGTGGTTAAATTCTCGCAGATATACTCCTGATATCATCGTCAACCAAGATAAGTTTCAATTTCCACTAGGACTCCCCAAATCTAATGCAATTATTGCTGTCAAATCGGGGTTGGGAACCAATAAAACAGGAGCGATGATTCTCGAAATTCTAGAATCAGATATGGGTATGCGACTAATTGGCTACAGAAACAATCTGTTATCTCAAACCATCTATAGAGCAGATGGCAAAGTCAAACTTTATCATTTAAATGAAGAAAACGCGGGAAATCTCATACCAGATAAAGACACACACTTGGTATTTTGCCTTGATTCGATAGAAAAAGTGGATGGCTATTTTGCGGGAAGAGATATTTATCTAGATGAAGCTTGCTCTGTTCTCTTACACGCTGTAAATGGTGGAACACTGGGGGATAAACAAGCCAAAATAATCAAAATATTTAAACGAGCGCTAGAGGTGTGTAATCGAATATTTCTCCTAGATGGTAATCTCTCTGATACCTACGTTGACTTTGTAGCAAAGATAGCTAAAAACAAGCGAGTAATTAAAATTGAAAATCAAAAGAGAATTCCACCACACAATATCAAATTTGTTGTAGGTATCGACCCCGAAGGCGAAATTGAAAGGCGTGATAAATCAGCACTTGTTCAATATATTTGTTCTGAAGGTGTTAAGCCTTGGATTGCCTGCGATTCTAAAGAATTTTCAAAAGTTTTAGATAGACTCCTCAAAGACTTAGGTCGATCTGGATTTTGTTTAAATTCAGAAACTGCTGGTGAAGATTGGGCGAAGGAGTTTATGAAATTTCCTGATTTGTTCATAGAATCTCGCCGCCCAGATTACATAATAATATCGCCTACAGCAGAGTCAGGAGTCAGCGTAACAACGAAACATTTTACGGACAAAATGACATTTTTTGTAGGTGTTCAGGCAACTAATGCCCAACATCAACAGATGTTTAGGCTTAGAGATGATTCAATCCCTCACTATGTAGTTTGTCCTGAATATTCATCAATTCAAGATAGGTCAACGCCCAAAACCTATCAACTAAAAAGACATTTAGAAATTTTAGAGGATCGAATAAATCAATCAGCGATGATGGCTGCATACGATTCAGGCAATCCCGAACGAGTTACGGAAGTGATTACTAAAGCTCTTGCAAGAAATGACCATGATTGGTGGCATTTTGCAGGACAACTAGGAGTGCTGGATTATTTCGAGATGCAGAATCTGAGATTATGCTTAATTCACGCATTAGAAGAGGCTGGACATAATGTTGAGATAATAGAATGGGAAACTAGCGAAGAGTTCATAGAACACATTAAGGAAACCAGGGAAACAGTTCAACGAGAACACGCACAAGAACTTTTCGCAGCAGAACCTTATGACACACTTGCGGAGGCTAATAAATTAGCAAAATTCGATCAACGCAAGCCGATACGAAGAAGAATCGAAAAAACACGCTTTTTGGATAAGTTGTCAGATATTGAAAAGAGCGAGGTCTACAGTGCAGATTTTATTTACGAAACTTATGTCAAAGATAAGCATTTTATCACTCAACACCAACGGTTTTACATTCTAAATAATTTTGAAATTTCTCAAAAACGGCATGAAGTTGATTGGTTTTATCAAGCCACGGGTCAAGACTTCTTTCGCGCTCGAATGAAAAAAATATCACACTTGGATATTTGGGCACTAAAAGAATTAAATGTACTGCAATTCACGAGTGGTGAATGGCATAAAGATATGCCCGAAGTAATTACCTTTATTGAGAAGGCACGACAACCGGAAATAGTAAAAGCATTGAATCTAAAACCAAAACCAGATTCAGCAACAGGGCAAGAAAGAATAACATATATTTCTGTCTTGCTGGCACTTATTGGTTTTAAATTTCAAAAACCTGAGCAAAAAATGATAGGCGGGGTGCGGCAACGAGTTTACACTATTAGTTCTAAAGTCATGAATGACCCCAATCGGCTGGCGGTGCTAGCAGCAATTGAAAAGAAAATGACTTGGTGGATGGCAGAAAAGAGCAAAGTCGATTGGTCAGAGCAATCTCTAGAACAACCCATCGCCCAAAATTCTCCTTCCGAAGCAAATATATGTTACCTGCACACTACCCCCCCTATTTATATAAACCAGGGTAGTGGTGTGCAGGCTGAAAGCCATCCAGAATCACCTATCGACCTGCACACTACCCCCCCTATTTATATAAACCAGGGTAGTGGTGTGCAGGCTGAAAGCCATCCAGAATCACCTATCGACCTGCACACTACCCCCCCTATTTATATAAACCAGGGTAGTAGTGTGCAGGCTGAAAGCCATAAACAGGAACCTGTTGACATCTTAGAGTTCATGACAAAGGAATCCTTGCAGCGTATTGCTGACGATTTAGAGACTATAGCCACAACTGACGATAGCCAGGGACTAGAAATGCTAGCAGATATTCGGCAATGGATGCCAAGTGAAGCTTTAAAAGCTGCTGCCAATCTCCTACCGAAGCCAGTACGGAGTCGAATTGCTGAGATGGTGAGGTTGCAAGATTTTCCGATTCAAACAAAGCCCACTCATCAGCAAAAAACCCTTATAGTAATACCGCGCTTGCCACAAGGGGTTAAGACGAAAAAGGTTCCGGTTCTATCCCTGTCCAAAGAAGAACAGGAATTCTCAAAATGGTCAACATTACCAAGTTTGAAAAAAGTTGCTAATGAATTTTTAACGCCACTAACACAATACCTTCCCGATCAGGCTATCGAGAAAATCAAGCATTTACTAACGTTTATCCCATCTAAAATTTTGGGTATGGCTGCTGAGTACTTGAAAGGTGAAACAAGGCACACAATTGAATCTTTGTTACTGCAATTTGATATTGTTTTGGATTTATAGTTTTATTTTGATTAACTCGTTTCCTTTAAGTTTCCTTCAAGTTTTGAAAATACAACTGCCTTAATTCAGGTTCAGAAAGCTTGCTTAGTTCTACAGTTTGTTTACCGTCTTCCATAGGAAATGGGAACTCATCTTTTGTTTTTTCATCTGTGGGAATAGGCTTGCCCAAACGCGCCCATTCCCCAACGATTGAAATAGCCCGTAATTTATCGACTTTCTTTGTTTCTTGATCAGTGAGGATATCTTCTAGATTATCCAAAGCTAAGTCAAGCAAGTCGTTGATCCGTTCCGATGTAGCATTTTGTACCGTTGCGACAATTTGACTGTCCGTAGCCTTAATTTCAGCGCACGAATTTATTTGAATTTCATAGTCTCCACGCCAACGAGATAGGGTACGGGTAGATATGCTGATCTCCTTAGAAATCTCTGGATGGGAATAGCCACGAGCAAATAGGCTAAATGCTTGCTCTTTTTTCTTTGATTTATTGGATCGGTTTATGTTAGCCATAGCCAAATTAGCGCCAGCAATAGACATTAAATCAATTCTAATTCGTTTAAAAGCCTTACTGCACAAAGGTTTAAGCCTTTTTCACTTCAAAATCAAAGCTAATGCGATCACTAAAGTCAGGCGATCGCCTTCCAAGCCCTTAAAGTCCACCAAGCCTACAAAGGCAGGGTAGAGAACAATAAGAAGCCATGCAGAGGCAAGGGGGGCGTGTATAGGGGTTTAGGCGAATTGGATTACATAACCCAATACGGTTCAGTTAAGGCTCAAACAGTTGTAAATTAGGTATTGTTTCCAAAAATGGAAATCAAGTACGGTGCATCTGAAAGAATTTTCCTTAATGTCTCACAAGATACAGAGTACTGAGATATTCAAAGCAATAGAGATAGCTATTCCAGCAACTTCAATCGAAGAGGCGATCGCTAAAACTAAGGTCGAAGAGGAACGTCATCGCTCGTTACCAGCACAACTGGTAGTTTGCCTGATAATAGCAATGAGCCTGTGGTCGAGAGATTCAATGCGGGATGTACTAAAAAATCTCATTGATGGTCTTCCAGAAGCATGGATAAAAATTGGGAAATATTGGCGTATCCCCTGTAAATCGGCTATATCCCAAGCCAGACAGCGATTAGGAGCAGGCGTGATGAGACAATTGTTTCATCAGTTGGTGCGACCAATGGCAAATAGCGAAACAGTAGGAGCTTTTTTAAACGGACTACGAATCGTAGTAATTGATGGAACCTGCCTAGATATCCCAGATAGTGATGAAAATGCAAGGGTTTTTGGTCGCCCTGGTAGTCGTTCTGGCACACGAGCGGCATTTCCAAAAATTAGATTAGTCATTTTGGTAGAAGCAGGAACACATTTAATTTTTGATGCATTAATGTGCCCATATCGGATTGGAGAGCGAGTCAGGTCACTAAAATTATTACGCTCGGTAAAATCCGGAATGTTGTTGATGTGGGATAGGGGTTTGCATTCCTACGCGATGGTAGAAGCAACGGTAAGTAAGGGTTGTAATTATTTAGGAAGAATTCCTGCCAATGTTAAATTTTTAAACGAAGAAGTTTTAAACGATGGTTCGTATTTAAGTTATATTTATCCATCTGGCAAGTTGAGAAAAAAAAGGTTTTGAGCCAATACAAGTACGAGTTATTGAGTACACGATAGAGAATGCTGAGAACCCCGAAAAACAGATTAAATATCGTTTAATTACGAGCTTATTGGACATTGAAAAATTCCCAGCCCAGTTACTAGCTTGTGAGTACCATCAACGTTGGGAAGTTGAGAATACGATTGATGAACTCAAAGTACATCTTTTAGGGCGAAAAACTCATATTCGTTCTCAAAAACCACGGGAGGTTGTGCAAGAAGTTTACGGTTTATTATTAGGGCATTGGGCTATCCGGTTGTTAATTTTTCAAGCTGCAAACAGCGCAGATGTTTCACCCTTACGTCTAAGTTTCACTGGAACATTACGAGTTGTTCGTCGTGCCCTCCCAAAATTCCAACGTTTACAACCACAAGAACTTCCCTTTTTTTGAGTTGGTTAACTGTGGAGATTCTCGACCAAGTTTTACCTGAAAGGGTTCATAGAAACAACCCAAGGGTTGTAAAAAAGCCTGTATCAAAATTTCGCTCAAAAAAAGTTAAACACAGAGGTGCTGGAATAATAATTAATCCTCCCGTGTTTATTATTTCAAGCACTGCATAGCCTTAACTGAACCGTATTGAACTATAAAGAAAAATAAATTATGCACTACAAAGATACCCAGCTATGATTTTTTGTGTAAAAAGCTAGTTAGACAAGAATATTTAGTTTCAATTTTATTTAATTATTAGAACAGCAGTATGTCCAATAATTAATCAAATATTTTTAAGCTAAAGAATAATATTTTTGACAAGAATCAGGAAGGAACTGCAAGATTTGACAACGTTCTTCTGTTAAGTTAAGAATTCGCGGAATTCCTTGTGTAATCAGAATGTGAACTCCTTGAAAACATTGAAATATCCAGCGCAATGTAGGACGTTCAGTTGGTTTATTCAATTGATTTTTAACTGTAGCTTTTTCGGTTTTTAAAGAGCTTCTTAGTTGTCTTTGTCCTAAATTGTAAACCAAAAGACACAATCCCATTAACATCATCATTGTCTCTACTCGTTCGGGATTTTTCACAAAAAGACTATCTGCAAAAAATAAAGGATCTTTGATAAATCTAAATCCTCGTTCTGAGGATTGTTGTTGTTTATATATTCTCAGTAGTTCTGAGGCTGATAACTCTGTTGCATCCCAAATATTAGTTGCTAAAATAAATCTCCCACAAGAGTTTTTATTTTCCGTAATTAATTCCTGATTTTCTATCAATTCACCTACAATATAAATTACTTTTTTATCTTTAATTTCCTTCTCAATAATTTTGACTCCCGATATTTTATGATATTTTAGTTGGGACTCAAGTTCTTTAATTTTAGATATCGCTGACGATGACTGTTCAAATTCAGATGAAGCTAACTTAGTTATTTGTTTTCCAACCTTTAAGAATTCTGACTTAATTTTCTGTGTCAATTTATTCAGGTCTGCTTTTTTTCTGTCTTCACTTTCTACTAATAACCATCTTTGTTCTATTCCCCCATAAGTCACTTTTTCTTCTTGATGGCTATATCCTTTTATTTCACTTTTCTTTAGCTCTGTACTGAAGAATGATTTTACCAAAGCTTTAGCTTTTTTAATGGATAATGGTACTCGACTTATCCATTTTATGTTCTCCATTAATTTCAAGTTATTCTCGCTATATAAAGCACTATCAGCTACCATGATGCTTTCAAAATCTATTTGTTTAGAATACTCTACTAAAATTTTGCCAAAAACAGCTTTATCTGATTCATTTCCCGACCCTCCCCTAAAAAACAATGGAATATCTCCATCACTACTTACTATTAAATCTAAAATACATTGCTTTAAATCTGGTCTATGGTCACGAGAATATCCTTGTGTGATTACAATCGGATTATATGAAATTATTTCTAATTCTTTCTCCTGATTATCTAGGCGATTATTGTATTCTCCATGCAAATGCAATGAAGTTGAATCTAAGTGAGAATACTTGGTCGATATTTTATATTTTTTGACTACTTCTAAGGCAATTATTAAGAATATTTTAGTCAGTCCATATCTGTATAACTTATCCATGACTCTTCCCAATTTATCATCGTTTAATTCTTCTGGTTTAATTCCTTTTCCTAATAAATGTTCTATAGCTTTATCTTCAAAAAACTGGGAAAATAAATATAATGGTTTTGAGACAAAACCAAGCCCATTGAGAATGATTGCTTTGACTACTTCTCCTGTATTGATTTTCTCTCTACTATCAATTAAAAATATCTCATTGATTTTTTCTACGATTCCTATATCATCAATTATTCCTGCTACTATTCCCAAGTGATCCAAGTTTTTACTCTCAAACTCTTCTTTTTGGTAATCCATATTTTTATTTTCTGCAAGTTTTTTCACTCATTCTCTCACTTTTTCCTGATGAATTTAGTGTCTAGACCTTACAGATTTCCATTAGTCAGTAATCCCTGTATATTACTCGTATTCATCACCCACTCTCTTAAGTATTTACTCGCAAAAAAATAGCAATATTTAATGCTAATACATATATTACAAAATGAAGTGCGGAATGTGGGATAATAATCCGGCAGAGTTAGCTGCCAGGACTATGGTGCAGCGATGTAATATTAGTTATGCCACTCAAACTCTAGAAGGTACTAAGGCTTGGGATACTTTTATGTCCCTTGTTGCCACTACTCGTCAGTTAGGAATTAGCTTTTTTGAGTATATCCGTGACCGCATTTCTCAGCTTGGTCATATTCCCTCTTTGGCGACTATTATTCTTGAACAATCTGTTCTTCTTCCCTTGGACTTGTCCTACTAGCTAGAATCACCCTACCCCTACTTATTGAGCCGATACAAAAAGGCGATTTTCGGGCTGACGTGTTCCAGTACCTGATCTCGAACGGCTGTTTCGATTCCTTCAAAGGTTTCGATTTTTGAGGATGGCGTGTTTTTATACAAAATCTTGGCAATGGCTTTTACGTGAGCATCTAACAGTTTTTTATCTTCAGGGGTCATTGGCTGCTGACAATTTTCTTTTGATATTAATTCTCTCGAATTCTGGTCTTGATGTACAGCCCCCCTTTCTTCGCGGGGATTCATCGCGAAGAATATTGGCTTCTCTCCCTCTTTTTGCACATTTGGGATGCTCCCCATTCAAATGAATTGAGAATACCACTTCACCCCATTTTACTGATTCTTACAGAACCGATTTTACATCAAATCTTCTTTACATACATCTATTGCATTGATATCAACCTAACAATACCTCCCTTTTTCTGCATCCATATAAGTTACATTTTGTCAAAACAAATTAGATGCGTTTCCCCTGTTAAGATGGGTTGTATAAAGATTTATAATTGATTTTCAGAATTTTTTGAACTAAGTATAATATGTAATTAATTCATCCTAATGAATAAAGTTAAGTAAAACTGTGTGTTACTCCGCGTTTACTTTGCGCTCTTCTGCATTTAAAAACGTGACGATTTTACGCACGTAAAGCTTTACCAAGACTCAATTTCAAATAAGAGCATTGTTGCAAATGGCATTTAAAAGATTGTAATTATGAAAACTTTTTTTGCATTAGCACTAACCCTATCAGCGCTTCCTATATCTATTTCCGCGTCAATTAATCCTGCGAATGCACAGTCAACTCCTGTTGAATCAACTGTTTCAATACGAGCATTTAATTTTCCTAGCTTCTATATTCGTCATCGCTTTTTTCTTGGCGAAATTAGCACCATTTCAAATTCTTTAGACAGAGCAGATGCAAGATTTAGAGTAAGGTCGGGGTTATCGTCTTCTAGCTGTGTTTCATTTGAATCCTCAAATGTTCCAGGATACTACTTAAGACATCAGAATTTTAGAATTAGATTAGCTCCTAATGACGGTACTACCCTGTTTAGAAATGATGCAACCTTTTGTATAAAACCAGGTTTAGCAAGTTTAACAGATGTCTCTTTTAGCGCATATAATTTTCCTAATTACTATATACGCCACAGAAACTTGGAGCTATATATTAGCCCGTATAGCACTGATAGTGTGTTTTTAAACGATGCCACTTTTACATTAGTATCACCGTTCAATCTCTAGTTATAGAGAATAGCAGCATCCTTGTACAACAGACATCTCCAGAAATTAAATATGCGTTATCTGAAACTCTTCCTTGTAGCAATATCTTTGCCAAAATAAGAGCCTACTAAAATTTTGGCAAAAATGGCAAAAAGACTGATACAAGGGCCTTTAGTTTACAAGGTAGCTTGGAGACTCGAACCCTTTACCATGCAGGTGATACGTAAAAAAAGCTTGCGGGAAACCTTGAAGTAATTTTTAGGACTTATTGTTTTTGCCGAACCCAAGAGACAAGGGAGTTAATATATCAACTTACCCTTGTAAATTGGCGAAGGTATTGTCAAATAATAGCAATTACCGTTGCACTTGAAACTGAGAAAAGATAGCGCCCGTCTCCCTTCAATTGCTTAAAATATTACTAGCAATGCTTGCATAAATCTCAAATGTCAAACGAATAAATTAGGTGAGCATCACATATACAGAGTAAATACGAGACATCGGCATCACTTGAGAGTTTCAGGTACGCATCCCTGTTTACTTTTCCAAAAGTGTTGCCCTCATTTAAACTATGCCCTTTTGTGTAACAGCAGTAAAGAGTGAAAAGTTGAGTAAAAATTATGTTGGCAAATAAAGTACAGAAAAGTTTATTGGTTGCAGCTACAGTCTTAGCTACTTTGTCGGGATTAGATCCAGTTGTCCAAGCCCAGTTTACGGTCGAAACCCCGTCCTTACCAGTAAACCAGTCTGCCTCCACTGGCGATGCTAACGCGTGTGCATCTCTCACTACCGCGAGTATTCAAGCGGTAATTGACAAGATTATCGAAAGTCGTAATAAGGCACAGATCGATAACTCTGCCAATGGCGTAAACGGAGCATACGCTAGCGCAGCAAAAGCCAATCTCGATCTTCTGACAGTTGCTCGTGACAAAATGCTTGAACTTAGAGATTGGCTTTATACCGCCGGAGTCCTCGATCCTCCACCATTTGTCACCAACACAAGCGCGGCCTACAACGTCCACAGCTATGTAAGAGAAGCCGTAGTTAACCTCCATTACGCGCGTCACTGGGCTACCATCAGCGCTGTTTACCATAAGAGCGCGAACGCTCGGAACTCTTACGAACTTACAACGCAGTCCCTCGATTTAATCGAGCCGCTGGGAGCGCAGGCAGGACGTTGTTATATGTCTGCTTACAAACCCTTCACCAACCCATAATCTGTCTTTGAAGGGTCGAGTAGGGAGGACAGGGCAAACGCATCTTGTCAATAAGGTGAAAAAAATCTAGTTTATTGACAATAATTGCCATAAATTCGAGCTTATTGATAATAAATTGACTTGGAAGTGTTTGCAATAATTTGTGCTTTATTGAAAAAAAGTAGTCTGGGCATAGGGTCGGATGAAGTTGAATATCCGACGAATATTCTCTGGCAAATTTAGATGCGTTTGCCCTGGGTGCTCCCCTTCCGTTGCAAGGAGCACGAGAGGTTTATAAAATTTTTGATGGCTACTAGCGATCGCCCCACTATTAACAGTGGAGCAATCAAAAGTATCCCTCTTCTGTCACTTTCCGGGTATTCTTAATAAAAGGATTAAAAGAAAAAACTCTGGAAGGTAAGCAGGGCAATGGATGTAGAATTACAAATCCTGAAACATTTGGCAAGAGACGCCCACCCAACAGTTGCGATCGTAGATGAATATTGTGCAGAGTATAAATATCTATTTAAGGAAGTAAGAAACTATGAGTGCTTCAAATATTTACACTTAGGAATAATATCAACACTTAAAAGGAAATCGTTACCAGAGATAGCGAAAGTGGTGAGTATAAACTCAGCCCAGTCATTACATCATTTTTTAGCAAATTCAAATTGGTCAGTAGATAAATTAAAACAACGAAGATTAACTAGATTAAAGAAAGCATTAGATGGAAATGCCATTACAGTAGTAATAGATGAAACAGGAGATAGGAAAAAAGGTAAAAAAACTGATTATGTAGCCAGACAATATTTAGGGAGTGTAGGGAAGGTAGATAATGGGATAGTTTCAGTAAATGCTTATGGGGTTTACTCTAACATAACTTTTCCATTAAGTGTAAAAGTATTCAAACCAAAAGGGACGCTTAAAGAAGGAGATAAATATCAAACTAAAATAGAATTAGCGTCAGAAATAATTACAGAATTAATTGAAGATGGGTTTAATATCAAACTAGTACTAGCTGATAGTTTATATGGTGAAAGTAGCCAATTTATTAGAAAATTAACTGAATATAACTTAGCCTATGTGGTAGCAATTAGAAGTAATCATGGAGTCTGGTTACCAGCCGAACAAAGGGTTAGGGCGAATAAGTGGTGTAAATTCTCCAGAACATTTAGTAATCAAAAATCAGAAACCAGATATATTCGAGAAATAGTTTATGGTAAAAAAAGACCCATAACATACTGGGAAATAACTACTGATCCAGAAACCATGCCGGAAAATTCTACTTCATTCATCATGACGAATCTGCAAGGGAATTTGAAGAAGACTTTAGGCGACCTCTATGGATTAAGGACATGGGTAGAATATGGTTTTCGACAGTGTAAACAGGAACTAGGTTGGACAGATTATCGTTTTACTAATTTCCAGCATATTGAGAGGTGGTGGGAAATTATTTTTTGTGTTTACACAATGATTAGTTTAAATTCTCCAGTATTTTTAGACTTAAATAAATCTTGTCAATTTGAGACTGAGATACAAGAAGATAGTTCGGTTGATTTTTCCAATCATAAACAATGGAATCATGAATGTGGATGGAAGAACATTTTAAATAATCTGCGTCTAATTATCCAACCACTCTTACTATTTTGGTTGATTTATCCTTGGCTAAATATTTTTCCCAATTCACATTTATTGCTGGGATTCAATCATTTAATTGCTGCAATGAATCAATTTAAACCTTGTTATGCTTCTGGATGATTTCACTTATTTACTACTAGCTCACTCCGGAAAGTGACAGAAGAGGGATATCTAACTAGATTTTGATAATAGTTAGAGATGCTTCCAGTCGTTGTACAACCGATATATCACTAGCATCCTGTGATAATCGGTAGTAGTTACCTGAATGCATTTCAAACACTTCCAAGACTTTTTCTTTAGAAAGCTTGCGAACCTGTCTGCTAACCGTATTCGGCTTATTTTCTGATATTTCAGTAATATCATTAACCGTCAACCAACTAGATGCTTCTTTAAGCGCAATGTAGGTTTTGAGCAATACTGGCGTAATCATCTTTATACTCATGATTTTTTGGTAAAGATAAACAATCCCATGCCTTGCCAATCCAATACCTTGCCAATCCATGCCTTGCCAATCCTAGATGAACAATTCTAACATAATCAATTTTGTTGCGATCGCCTCCCGCCTCCCTCCCCTCTCCCCTCAATCCTCAATGCCCCACTTAAATCACGAGTAGGGTTAATTTTGGCATTTTAGGCGTATGTGTGGTGCTGGCTGTGGGATTACTACCCGAAAACTGGTGTAGGCGATTGTGGCGCGGGTAGTGAGGTGCGATTGGGAGGAGTGCGATTGTGAAGGGGTACGATTCTGAAGGGATGCGATCGCAACGAGAACACCGCAGGCATCGCACCAAGGCCCAACGCCCAATGTCCAATGCCCAACGTACTACAAAGTCTGATTTTTTGGGGTAAAGCTGTCTAAATATAAAAAGCCAAGAATGTATAAGATTTGCATCACTCTTCTTAAGTTTAAGTACTAGCCAGAATCACCCATCGACCTGCACACTACCCCCCCCCTATTTATATAAACCAGGGTAGTGGTGTGCAGTATATATTTAGGGGGGTGTTTCGCAACTAGCAATTTTTTTTCGCATTAAGCAAAATGCGGTTTTTGTATTACAACTGTAGTATAAAGGTGAGGATTTTAGTCTAGCCAACGAGACGCGGCAACGCCGCCGTCGAGTAGGCAACGCAGTTGCCAGTCAAACCCACAGGGTATTTCTCAGTGGTATGCGGCGGCGGTAGGAAAGATTGAGGCGATCGCAAAACCATAGACTACCCCAAGAGAATTTCTCAACTTGTGGTGAAAAATCCAATAGGTGAGATTTGGGGAAAATAGGAGTGCAAGCGATCGCCAAGTGGGAAATTTTGACGGCGGGAATTGGGTATTGGTGGCGTAGCTTGCCGCCGTAGGCATCGCACTAGGGTGTTGACTTTGTAAGGAAATCGCCGAGAAAACTTCATACAATATCTGTGTCTTCACTGAAAGTCGAAAATACAGTTTTTCTTTTTGAGAGCATGGACTGACCAAAAACTTGGGATGACCAGGACTGAAGGTCAAGATAGCGAACATTTTCTAATGCCTCCAAAACCTGAAAAGCTGCCAAATTCATCGTACACAAAGAAATATTCAGAACCATCTGACCTATCTGTTTAAGAGGACATCTAGAGGAAAAATGTTTGTATTTACCAAAAATAGATTCAATGACATCAGAAGTCGCCAAAAAAGTTTTTCCTGTGGGAATTAGAGAACTTTCGGTTGTAATATATTCAAGAATATTATCTTGAAAAACCGAAATAAAATTAGTTGACGTTGAGAATTGGTTCTTCTCAAACTCAATTCTCGATTGTTGGTTAATTCCGTTGATTTTAAGTTGCTTTTCCAAAGTTCTAGTCATCATCACCATTTGACCCCATAAGCAAATAACTTCCAGATAATCTCTTAACCAACCAAACTTCATAATTAATTTTTGATTGAGGATTTCTCTTTCACTATTTGGTACTAACTTAAGTAAAGTATCGATTGGGCAGTTCAAAAGCTTCTGCGCCCAATCAATTAACTTTTCAACATTAAAATAACGACATCCAGAACGTTGAGATGGAGGAGAGAGAAATGATAATTCTGTTTGTTGTAGTTGATGTCGGCACTGGTTACACTTTTGGATAAAAGATTGATATTTTTCCGAGGTGGCTAACTCATGTTTAAGTAATAAAGCCATTGCATGAGTAACATCATACGTATAAATAACAGAAGGATATTTTGAAGAGTAAAGTTTAATTCCTTTTTCGAGGTCACTGCCATGATCTGCTATTATTTGTATTGGGCAACCAACTAGCTCAGTCAATTCACAAAGCTTTTGTTCAATTAGTTCCCCTCTTGTTGAGTCCATAATTTCAAGTGCTAAGAGTTGGACATCATGGTGTTTTAGCCCTCGTTTTGAACTCAAAACCACTGATTCCAGATATTCTTGAGCAACTCCTAAAATCACCAAGCATTTTTGCTTTCCTAGTTCTACTGTTAGGTCAATAATAAAAATCCAATCAGTTCGATATTGTTTTACTCTTTGAAGCTCATATAATCCAATCCTTCCTAACCAATTTCTCACACTACTGAAACTCGGACTCTTCTCTTCTGAGTCCGATACTTCCCACTTCAAGTTTTTTTCAATTCCTCGGAAACTACTTCCAGAATCAATTGCTTGTTGTACTGCTTTTTGTATTGTTCTCAGGCTGTAATGATGCCCAGTAGCTGTGACAGTTTCTATTTGTTCTGAAACTTCTTCCCCTTTTTTTGTGCATCAACTGAGTTGGCACCATGTACACGTAATTCTTTTTCGGCTTTCATAGCACGCTTTTTCCAATTCTCCCTTGAAAGCGATAAATCTCTAATCTTTATTTCTAGCGCTCTCAGCTTTTTTTGTCTTTCAAGCGCTGTTTCTTTCCAATTCTCTCGACTTTGTTTAAACAGACGAATCAATCGGCTGGACGAACTTTTTAATTCTTTCATTAACCACCATTAACCACCAATTTATATGGGATATTTTGAGACATCTATTCTGTATGAAGAAATATCACCTTAAAACACCCAAAGTCAACACCCTAGCATCGCACGGCAGGAGACGCGGCAACGCCGCCGTCGTTCGGCAACGCAGTTGCCAGTCCATCACAGCTACGCCACCACGCCGAACGCGGATATCCCTATACATAGCCACTAAAGAACAGATTTAAACTCAATGACTATACAAGAGGGCGATATAAATATACGAGAGGATAATATAGGTATACAAGAGGGTATATCCCCACTATGACTATACGAGAGGGTTAACGCATAAGTATACAAGAGGGTACGTCCCGCACCATACCTATACGAGAGGGTTAGCGCATAGGTATACAAGAGGATATGTTTCTATTATGCCTATACAAGAGGATTTAGCTACTCCTTGGTTACATTCCTTGTTCTCTAGAGAACAAGGAATGTAACCAAGGAGTAGCTAAATCCTCTT
>NZ_DASQZC010000202.1:0-14303 GCF_035638895.1 Nostoc sp.
ACTGGCACGAAATTTAGCGATCGCACTCACCAGATTAGTTGTTCGTAAAGCAATATGTTGAATTCCGGGCCCCCGATTGACATCTAAAAATTCCTGAATTTGGGAATTTTTGGAAGCTGGTTCATTAATTGGCAATTGAACGCTGCCATTGTGCGAAACCATGACTTGACTGTGTAAAGCAGAACGATTGGTCTTAATTTTGAAAGCCTGCTGGGGTTGAAAATCTAGGATTTTTTCGTACCAAGCGACAGCATTTTCTAATTCACCAACAGTCACGTTTAACACTATGTGGTCTATGGCGGTAAAAGTGTTGTCATTAGTCATTTGTCCTTTGTCAAAAACCAATGACCTTTCGATCAACGTATGAGTCAGTCCACCCCAGGCGGCAATTTTGCCACACTTGAGGAATTCCGTACCGATCTGGCGTTCTTGGATGGGTTGTAGGATTGTAGCACCGTGTTTTTGAGCTAGTGCGATCGCGCTTTCTACATCTTCGACAGCAAAAGCAACATCTGCCACACCAGGTGGATATTGACCCAGAAATTCAGCGACTGGACTTGTGGGTAACAATGGTGAAGATAGAAAAAAGCAGACGCCACCATTTTTTACTACTTCTGTACAAGTGTGAAATGAACTAATGCGATCGGTTACTGCTTGAAAACCAAGATGGTGGACAAACCAATCCCGCCATACTTTGGCGTCTTCTACATAGAAATGAACGTGATCAATTTTCATAGATACTGAAAATCCAGCATAACAGCTTATATCTCTGTAAATTTTGCCTTTTTTGCTAAATTTTCAGGTCTTTCTCAGGCAAGAATTATGCAGGCGTACTGCCACCTTAAAAGAACAGATGACTATCAGGTTGAATATTAATTTCCATTGGCACAGCTTGCGGTTCGGCAGAAAGGGCAAAGAAAATAGCATTGGCAGCAGTTTCAGGACTGAGCATTTTTTTCCGGTCTACTTTTAGGCTGACGTTATCCCAGAAAGGAGAATCTACCCCACCAAAGTAGAATAGCGTGAACTTGATACCAAAACGCTTGAGTTCCTCTGCCATGCATTTGCTGAAACCAACAACACCAAACTTAGAAGCAGAATAAGCTGCTGCCATTCCCATCGAATGCTTACCCAAAATTCCAACCACATTACAGATGTGACCAGACTTGCGCTTTTGCATCTCTTCAGCAGCCGCTTGAGTGGTGTAAAAGCTGCCTTTCAAGTTGACATCTAACATCTTGTCTAAATCAGCAGGTTCCAGGCTGTTGTAAGGCTTGAGTATACCAGCACCGGCGGCATTCACTAAAATATCGATTTGACCAAACTCAGCCATCGTCTTTTCTATCAAACTATCTACCTGTTGTGGGTCAGTAATATCGGTGGGAATACTCAAAACTTGCCCTGGTAAATCATTTGCCAGTGTTGTTAAACGAACTGCATCTCTAGCAGCCAATACCAACCGGACTCCAGTAGGCGCAAGTTTATGTGTTAAAGCTGAACCAATGCCACCAGTAGCACCGACAATAACGACAACTTTATCCTGCATTGTAATATTTACATTTCTTTACATCTTTACACATAATACTGAATTACAGACTCAGATTGTACGTACACACGCAGAAAGTATTTACTTACATAGCGGTATTACCTGATATTCCTTTCCATTCGCCTTTAATGTAAATGTGGGAGATGATTCTAGATATTTAGTAAAATTAGAGCCTAACTTTAATTTTTTAATAATTGAATTAGGAGATTCTCCAATAACTTTCTGTAGTTCTGAACCTAGCTTGGACACCGATAATTTAGTTTCAGGAGACTTGATTTTTATATCTTGAAGAATTTTTAATAGTAATTTATCTAATGTTTCTCGATTAGGAATTCCCGCAAAATCTTCTTTTTCTTCTTTTTGAACAGATTGTGCAGATGAGTTATCTATAACAGGAATTATTTCCTCAATTTCTGGCTGCTTTGAATGATGTTTAATATTAATATCACATCTTTCTTGAAATAAAGTTGCAACAGCCAATAAACTATTTAATCGAGTATTGATTGATTCCTGTTCAGCTTTAATTAAATCTTGAATTTTATCAACCATTTGTTCCAAAGATGGAACTTCTGTTGCCATTGGTAAGGAATAATGAGTTAATTTGCCAGTATTGCGGTTTTCTATTTGAAAATTTTGTCCTTGTCTACGTACCCAGTAAACAATTAATCCTTGATTTTGAAGTTCGTTACAGAGGTGGATCAAAATTCCATCGCCAGAACAGACTAAGATTTCTTTAACTGTTGGATAAGAGCGTAAGACACAAGCTCCAAGTGCGATCATTTTTGCATCAGCACTGTCTTTACCCCCAGGCACATGGACAAGTTGATAGCCACGATTGTATAGTTCAATATCTTGCTTGCCGGTACTTGGATTTCTCCAGTTAGCAAATGCAATTTTAACTTGGAGAGGGTACTTACAGACACTAGCTAAAAACAATTCTGAATTAATATCTAATTTTAAGTTTTCTGCATCTAGAAGCAGAAGTGAGGTTCCTATTTCTAATTGATGTTTAATTTCAGTTTTTTGTTGAAATTTTTGGATAAATTGGCTGAAGGTAGCAGATTCTAGCCAATCAGGTGATAATATAGTTTGCAGCAGTTCTTCAGCTAATCTAAGACTGAAAGAGTCAAGACTCTTCTCAGTGATTTTTTCTTCTGGCAAGTTTTTTACTAAAGGAACTTCCGTAGTTTCAGCTATAGATACTTTAGTATGTCCATTACTCTTAGCAAGCAACTCATCTTCCAAGGAACGAGGGAATGCAGGTTCAAGAAATTGTTTACCACAATTTTTGCAGAGGTAATTTTGCTTGTCATTCCGACGACCATTTTTCCGATATAAAGTAGATTCGCACCGAGGACATTTCATTTTGTAATTTGGTTGGTCTAGAGTAGATGCTTGCCTCTAAATATACAGTATAAAAAATTACTGTCAACATCACTTTGAATTGCCCAACACAATAAAAACTCAAAACAAGCGGAAATTAAGAGTTAAATTTAATTTCCGCTTGTACTATGTGGTAGCTCTTTGAATAGCTAGAATTTTAGAAAAACTTCAACCAACGCGGGCGAAAACATAGTCACGCGTGCGAGAATCCACGGGGTTAGTAAAGATTTTATTTGTAGTACCAAATTCAACCATTTGAGTAATGCGATTTTCATTACTATAAAAGAAAGCCGTAAAATCAGATAGCCGAGTAACTTGCTGCATATTGTGAGTAATCATTACAATTGTCAACTCAGAGCGTAAGTTATGGATCAAATGCTCAACTTTCATACTACCAACAGGATCAAGACCTGAACAAGGTTCATCCATTAACAGAACGTTCGGTTTGACTGCTAAAGCACGAGCAATACATAGTCTTTGTTGTTGTCCTCCAGAAAGCTCTAAAGCAGATTTGTGCAGTTTATTTTTCACTTCATCCCAAAGGTCGGCAGCTTTGATGGCAGATTCAACGATTCCATCTAATTCTACTTTTGGATGCCATCCAACTAATTTCACCCCATAAGCAACATTATCGTAAACGCTCATGGGAAAAAGATTTGGCTTGGGAAAAACCATACTGACTTGGCGACGTAAACGATTGATGTTAACACGACGCTCATAAATACTTTGTCCAAAAAATTCTACTTTTCCTTCAACCTTTACATCTCCTTCTAATTCACTCATGCGATTTAACGATTTAAGAAAAGTAGACTTGCCACAACCACTAGAACCAATAATTGCCGTGACTTGGTTTTGGTAAATATCCATTGACACGCCTTCAACTATCTTTTGAGCGTCGTAAGAGAAGCTGAAGTTTTTGACTCTGATGGCTGGAATTAGTTTACTCATATCCCCAAAACGTCTGAAATAAAAGTTGACGAAGTAAAGTAGTACAAATCAGCAGCGCTGTTTCACTATGTTACTCCTAAAAGGGAATATTCATAGAAATTACGTAGTTATACAGTAGTCATCAAGCAGATAAACTGTTAGTAAATATTTATATTAAAGCTATGCTTCAAAAATCATCTTTTATAGACTTTTATACCCACCTTGGGCACATTGACCTATATGTAGCAATCCGATTTGATTATTGAAAAAATTTAGGTAATAGAAATAAAAATATTAATATCATATACCGCTCATGGGTAGTGAGGAGCTAGTTTATCTAATAGAGATAAATTAGTAATTATTTTTTAAACCACACTTTATAAATATGCTCTAGTAGGAGATGGTTCAACAAAAATCATTAAGTCATGCCAAAATTTACCTTAACCAAAACGCCCTGAAATGTAGTCGCGGGTGCGGGGGTCTATTGGGTTGTTAAAAATTTGCTCTGTAGCGCCAAATTCAACCATTTGACCTATCCGACTTTCATCAGTGCTAAAGAAAGCTGTAAAATCAGAGACGCGAGCGGCTTGCTGCATGTTATGGGTAACGATCGCAATTGTCAATTCAGACTGCAAACTATGGAGTAGTTCTTCAACTTTCATAGTAGCGATGGGGTCAAGAGCCGAGCAAGGCTCATCCATCAGCAGAACTTTTGGCTTGACTGCTAAAGCACGGGCAATACATAATCTTTGTTGTTGACCACCAGAAAGCCCTAAAGCTGATTTATCTAGCTTATCTTTGACTTCATCCCAAAGAGCAGCGCTGTGAAGTGCAGATTCGACAATTTCATCTAATTCTAATTTTGAATACCTGCGTGCTATCCTCATACCGTAGGCAACATTTTCATAAATGCTTATGGGAAAAGGATTGGGTTTTTGGAACACCATACCAATTTGGCGGCGTAACCGATTGATGTTGACACGAGGAGCATAAATATTTTGACCAAAAAATTCTACATCTCCTTCAACTTTCACAGGCCCTTCTAATTCGCTAATACGATTTAAAATTTTGATGAAGGTAGATTTACCACAACCACTAGGGCCAATAATTGCGGTTACTTGCTTTTGATAAATATCTATTGACACCTTTTCAATCGCTTTTGTTATGCCATAGTAAAAGCTGATATTTTTAACTTTGATAGCTGGTATTAGGTTACTCATGCTAATTCGTAATTTGTATCCGTAATTCGTAATTAAGAAATATAAAACAAGGCTTGAAACTGGCGGTTTACCATTTTAGTATCATACTTTGCTAAGAGGCAAAATAATACAAAAAGTTATTTATTTTACTTTAGTCTTCTTTGCCTAATAACTAAGCGGGAGATAATATTGACACATAAAATTAAGCCAAGCAGAACTATAGAAGTAGTCCAGACTAATTGGTTTTTTTGCGGGTCGGGGTCGTTGTAGAGGTTAAAAATTAATACTGGTAAAGAAGCTGTTGGACTTAATAATCCTTCTGACCAATCTAGACTAAATAAAGCAGTAAAAATTAAGGGTGCTGTTTCACCAGCAGCACGAGCTACAGCTAATAAAATGCCTGTAGTAATTCCGGGAATTGCAGCAGTGACAACAATGCGAAGGGTAGTTTGAAAGCGAGTTCCTCCTAAAGCAGCAGAGGCTAGACGTTGAGATGTGGGAATCAGTTTTAAAGATTCTTCCGTTGTCAGTATAATTACAGGTAGCATAATTACGGCTAAAGCAAAACCGCCTGCGATCGCACTAAATCCTTTAGTTACTAAAACTATCACACCGTAAGCGAATACGCCTACAACTATTGAAGGCACGCCTGTTAGAATACTGCTGATAAAACGAACAAAACTAGCAATTGAGTTGGTTTGACCAAATTCTGCCAAGAAAATTCCTGTCATTATCCCTGTAGGAATGCTTAAAATAGCACCAATTACCACCATGATTATGGTTCCTAAGATGGCATTGCCAAAGCCATAATCAATAACTGCTTTGACAAACATTTCTCCTTTCAGTCCAGATATTCCCCGAACAAAAATTTCCCACAAAATTGATAATAAAGGAATTAGTGCCAGAACTGTAAAACCAAAGGCGATCGCATTCATTATACAAGTAAATATTACTCGTTCTCTTGGTAGAGGACTGCATAATTCTGTTGCCAATTCATCAGTTTCTGACTGAATATAACCACTCATGTTTTTTATGGTTTTGATTGATAAACGTCTTATTACATTCAGGCATTTGTATTAAAATAATGCTACTTATTTATCCTGCCAACCCATTTCACTAATAATACAGCACCGATATTTACAGCCAGAGTCAACCCAAACAAAATTAAAGCTAAATAACTTAAAGCACCTATATGCAAACCCGGTTCAGCTTCGGCAAATTCATTAGCTAATACAGAGGGAATTGTATAACCTGGATTGAGTAAAGAAGCACTGATTTGAGCAGAGTTGCCAATTACCATAGTGACAGCCATTGTTTCGCCTAAAGCACGTCCCAAGGCGAGCATTGCTGCACTAACCATTCCAGAAAATCCAGCTGGTAGCAAAACTCGAAAAATTGTTTCCCAACGAGTACCACCTAAAGCCATAGATGCACTACGTAATTCTTTAGGGATAGCCATTAAAACATCACGAGTAATTGCTGCCATTGTGGGCAGAATCATGATAGCTAGAATAATTCCAGCAGTCAAAATATTAGTCCCAGAAGGGTCTTCTGTATTAAATAGTGGTATCCATTTGAAAGTACTAGCTAGCCATTTTTGTAGAGGTTCTAAAACTGGAATAAAGACAAAAATCGCCCACAAACCAATAATTACACTGGGAATTGCTGCAATTAATTCAACAACAAAGGCTAAAGTAGTTCGCAGCGATGGAGGTAAGAAATTTTCACTTGTAACTAGGGCTACTGCTATGCCAATTGGGACAGCCAATAAAATAGCGATCGCACTACTTACTAAAGTTCCATAAATATAAGGTAATGCACCAAAAATCTGATTACCTGTATCCCAATCTTGACCCCACAAAAACCCCAATCCAAACTGCTTAATGGCTGGTAGAGCTTCGTGTGAAATTACCCAACTCATCAAAAATAGCACTGCAACGGTAATCACGGCAAAAAAGTATACTAGCCGTGTAAAACCTTGGTCAAACCAGAGATTTGCGCCGCCAATAGCTGTTAGATTGAAATCTTCATCGCCTTGATTTAAATCATTTGATGAATTTCTGTCGGCTGGTTCCGATGAATTTGCCATTACAAACCAATAAAATAGATTTTTTTATTGCTAGTAGATTGAGTTGTTAACTCAACCTATTAGGTGAGTAAAGTAGTAAGATTTAGGGCTTAAGCATTGAAAATCTGAAACCTTGATTCACTTTAAATCGTGTTTCAAACTACTTATTTAGTTTCCTAAATTTTTATATCCTCTTAAATGCCCCAATAAATTGGGTAACTTTAAGAGACTCTTAGCCCCCTTTTTTAAGGGGGTTGGGGGATCTCTTATGCATAAGTCCTAAAAGATTACAAATTAAGGCTTGACAGAGCTATTCACTGTCTGAAGCACCCGATTTGCGACATTAGATGGAATTCTGGTGTAGTTGAGGTCATCGTTATATTGTTGACCGTCTTTCAATACCCAATTAATCCATTTTTTAATAGCATCAGCTTTAGAAGCATTAGCATACTGTTTGTAAACCATCATCCAGGTAAGACCGACAATGGGATAACCTTGTGCTGGATCTCCTACGAAAACGCGGTAGTTGTCTGGGAAACTCACAGTTGCTAAAGCTGCATTTGCAGATTGTAAAGAAGGAGCAACAAATTCTCCTTTTTTATTTTGTACGAGTGCTGATTTCAGATTGTTTTGGACAGCGTAACTATATTCTACATAACCAATAGAACCAGAAGTACGAGATACTAAGGCAGCTACGCCTGGGTTGCCTTTGCCTTTGAGGACGTTTGGCAGAGTCCATTTGGGAGCAGTGTTAACTCCAACTCTGCCTTTAAAATAACTGCTAGTAGCACTTAAGTGGTTAGTGAAAATGAAAGTTGTACCGCTACTATCGGCGCGAACAACAAATTTAATTGGTTGATTTGGTAGATTGACACCCGGATTATCAGCTTTAATTTTTGCGTCATCCCATTTGGTAATTTGACCTGAGAAAATTGCTGGTAGTGTATTGCGGGATAATTTGAGATTATTAACGCCCGGCAGATTGTAAACAACAGAAACAGCACCGCCTGCTGTGGGTACTAAGATTACACCGTTCTTGACTTTAGCGATTTCATTATCTTTCATTGCAGCATCACTACCACCAAAGTCAACGGTTCCAGCAGTGACTTGACGAATACCGCCGCCGCTACCTATTGCTTGGTAGTTAATTTTCAAGTCTGGATACTTCTTTTTTACTTCACGAGCATAGCGTTCGTAAAGCGGAGCCGGAAAAGTTGCTCCTGCACCATTGAGAGTTTGAGCTTGTGCGATCGCACCAAAAAATGGACTAAGTGCAACAGAAGCTGTTACTACTGAAGTAGCGACGACACGATTCAAGATGGTGGTCGAAAAAATCATATAACCTCTAAATTAAAGGAATACTTTCCTGCTGTAATTCCAGCCTTAAGATAAGTTACATTTTTTTCGGTTAACAATGAATAAACAAAACATTAACAAGAGTTTAATTTTGTTCTAAAACATAACTATTTTTGCTTATTAATATTATTAATTGAATTTTGCAATTTTCCAATTAGATGGTATCTAGATTATTTCAAGTTTCCTTGCGGCTACAATAGAGCACCAAAACTATAAACAATCCTATTCCTGCCAAATATTTAATTGCATCAGGTACGCTGGGATTAGGTGAAAAAAAGCCTTCGATCGCACCAGCAATAACCAACATTGGTACAATCCCAAATATTAGCTGCACGGATTGAGAACCGTAAAATTTCAGTGCATCCCCACGGCGATATTTACCAGGAAATAAAATTGCTCTTGCTAATAAAAATCCTGCCCCCCCAGCAAAAAAGATAGCGGGTAATTCTAAGGAACCATGCGGCAGCACAAACGCCCAAAAAGGATAAGCCAGATTATTTTGACCCACTAAAGTGCCAACAGCACCAATCAATAAGCCATTAAATACCATCAAATAGACTGTGTATAGCCCAGCTGTGATGCCACCGGCTACAGCACCAAAGGACACCGACAGATTATTGATCATAATACTGCTGGATGCTAGTGGTTCAACGCCGACAATTGACCCCATCCATAATTTATGCTCATCTCGCACCTTGGTAATCAAACTTTCAGGTACGATCAAAGGCATAAAGCTGGGATTTTGCCAAGAATACCACCAAGCCACTAATGCCCCCAGTAAAAACAGCGCTGTTGCAGCAGCAATATATGCAAATGTTTTCTGAACTACAGATGGTAATCCCCATTGGTAAAATTTTAGGATTGCCTGCCATTCCTGTCGCCGCGAACCTTGGTAAATCTGCGTATAGGCACGAGTTGTTAAAGATTGTAAACTTTGTATCAAAGTATTGCCGATTTGCTGAGTACGGGCACGGGCCAAATCTGCCGCTACTGAACGATACAAACTCGCTAACTCTCTAATTTCTGCTGCTCGTAGGGACTTTAACCCTTTTTTTTCTATCTGCCTTAATAGGGCATCTAAACGCTGCCAATTTGGTTCTCGTCGCGCAATCCAACGTTGAATATTCATGAATTTTGGGAACACTGAGTTTAATTTAGCTTAAGATAGCTTCAAATTCATCTCCGTAATTTCAAGGGAAATTTGCCATTATGTCTGAAAGTTTTGGATCTCCTGGCCAAATACAACCACTGAGTATCGGTAACGTTGTTAGTGCTGCCGTGCGGTTGTATCGTTCTCATCTGAAGACTTATCTTAATCTGGCTGCGATCGCTCACTTGTGGATTCTAGTTCCGATTTATGGCTGGGCAAAATATGCAGCCATTTCTGGACTCATTTCACGCTTGGCTTTTGGAGAATTAATTTACCAACCTGAAAGCGTTCAAGCCGCCAGGAGCCATGTTAATCCGCGTTTGTGGTCATTTTTAAGGGTTGGTTTTCAGATAGGAATATCTTTACTGGTAATTTATTTTGGATTAGCGATCGTCGGTGGTATTGTGGGTGGCTTGCTAGGAGTAGTATTAGGAGGAATATTAGGTGTTAGTACAGGTATTGCAGTCACAATTATGGGAGTAATTGTAACTGTAATTATTATGCTGTTGGCACTAACCTGGTTCTACTCGCGTTGGATAGTAGCTGAGGTACCGCTAGCAGTTGAGGAAAATATAAATGGTGGCGAAAGTGTTGCCAGAAGTTGGGAGTTAACTAAAGGCTCAGTATTTCGCATTCAGGGCATCGTTTTAGTTGCTTTTATCGTTACATTGCCCTTGCTATTTGTATTAAACTATATACCTAGTTTATTCCTAATAGGGCTTGAGCGAGGTTCTGCTATCTACTCGATTGTGTATTTGATTTCTTGGATTGGAAGCTTGATAGGTGCAACTTTAGTCATGCCATTCTGGCAAGCAATAAAAGCTGTTTTATACTTGGACTTGCGTAGTCGGCGTGAAGGTCTAGGTTTGCAATTACGAGAACCTCCCTCACAAGATTTTCGTTAACTCAACACCTTAATTCAACTCTATTAATTTTCAATTGCTTAAAATATGCGCTTTTTTAATCGCATCACATTCCAGACTCCAGAAAGTGTAGAGTTGGAATTCACTTTAGCGGGAATTGGCAATCGAGCTTTGGCACTGCTGATTGACTATACAGTGTTGGGTGTAACTTTGCTTCTGTTTGTCCTTACTTGGAGTGTCTTCTCGACGCAACTGTTAAATTTTGTTGAAAGCTTTTTTACGAATGGCGAAAATTTAGGACTTTGGTTGTTAGCCATTTTCTTCATTATCGCCTTTGCAATTTATATTGGCTATTTCGTATTTTTTGAAACCTTCTGGTTTGGGCAAACCCCTGGTAAACGGGTTGCTAAAATTCGCGTAGTTCGAGATGATGGTAGACTAATCGGGCTACAGCAAGCAACTCTACGTGCTTTATTGCGACCTTTTGATGAAACTTTGTTTATTGGCGCTTTTTTAATTATGTTGAGTCATCGAGAAAAGCGTTTAGGTGATTTGGCCGCTGGCACAATTGTAATTCAAGCTCAAACACCCACCGCATCGGCGACATTGATAATTTCAGAACAGGCAAAAAAACTTCATGAGCAGTTAATCGAGATTGCTGATTTTTCGCAATTGATGCCAGATGATTTTGCTGTGATTCGTGAGTATTTACAGCGACGTGGTGCAATGTCGTTAAAGGCAAGAGCATTACTATCTCTAAAGCTAGCCGACCAAGTTAAAGCTATTATTAATTTAGAAAAATTGCCAGAAGCTGTTACACCTGATGTCTTTTTAGAAGCTGTTTATCTTCTTTATCAACAACCGGAATTTTAGGCTAGAGATTTTATTTAGAGCATTGCGGATTGCGTTCTACAAAATAAATTACAGGTGCTGTATCGAGAAACAAGCGAGAATATAAGGGCGATCGCATTACATTTAGTTTGAAGAATTACGAATTACAAAATCGATTTTAGATAAACAAGATTTTAATAAATTTATCTCAAGTGGTTAGAGAATTGAGTAGTCAGTAAGTGGAAACTACTGACTACTAACTGCTAACTAATCACTTAAAAATCTAAAATCGGCCAGTCTGGTTCACGATAATAGCGTGTCATGTTGTCAAACTTTCGCAACTCGACGCGATTGATCAAAAATTCTGGCAAATTTAACAGCCATTGATCATTCAATTGAGAAAGCATTGTGCTGAAACTTGTGCGGTCTAAGTCAGATGAAACCTCCCCAAAATAGGCTAATGTAACATGGGCTGTGAAGTGATAATGCTGCTCAATACCCAAAGCAATTAACTTGGGATTTTGATAAATTGTTCGGCGAAATTTAATAATTTCCTCGTAACAACGTTCATCTTGGGGTATTAAACAAACGGCTACAGCCCTTGGCATCAGTATCAGTCCCAGCATTTGCCATTTAATCGGATGACTCCTATTTGTCATCAATTGTTGATATTGCTGAAAGGTTTCGGCTAAACAAGAGTGTAACTCTTCGTCAAATTTGGGATTTTTTTCGCAAGCGTCAAGGTAAGCATTGTCCCAAATTAAATCCGCTAAAGTCATGTGGAAGCTAGCAGGAGGTAGAGGCACAATCAAATCACGGCTTACAGGCAACTGCAAAAGTTCCTGTTGGTAAGCCTGTAATTTGGCATAGAAAGCACTATTTTGTGATTCTTCTCCTGCTGGCGGCGTAATTAGCGTATAGCCAGGAAAGGACGCTGCTTGTCTCAACCCAGAATGTGGCTGAAATTTAGAAGATTCCTGGATATGCTGGACTTGGGATCTGTAGGCTTCTGGCAGCGTTAGCCGTGCTAACCGATTTAAGTAAGTTTGATAGTTGTCGTCCAATCTTCATAGCCTCATGCTCTCACTTGATAGATTTTAGGGAAAATTACCTTAATTAACAGAATGATTTTAAAAGTATTTAATTTTGGGGGTGGGGAGTGGGGAGTGGAGGGCAGGGGGCAGGGGGAGCAGGGGGAGCAGGGGGAGCAGGGGAGGCAGAGGGAGCAGGGGGAGATGAGGGAGATGAGGAAGACAAGAAGAATAACCAATGCCCAATGCCCCATTCTCTAATATACGAGGTTAGTCTATGCCAATTTATGTTTACTGGGGTGAGGATGATTTTGCTATGGAAAAGGCGATCGCTATGCTGCGCGATCGCGTCCTCGATCCTCAATGGATAAGTTTTAATTACACTGCATTTACCCCAGATCAAGCTGATGCTGCTATCCAGGGCTTAAATCAGGCCATGACACCCACTTTTGGGGCTGGTGGGCGCTTGGTATGGCTGATAAATACTACTCTGTGCCAGCAGTGTCCAGAGAATGTGCTAGCAGAACTAGTGCGATCGCTATCTGTCATTCCCGAAAACTCATTTTTATTGCTCACCAGCCGCAACAAGCCAGATGAACGCCTCAAATCCACAAAATTATTAAAACAATTTGCTACTGAGTTCCGAGAATTTCCCCTCATTCCCCCTTGGAAAACCGAATTGCTGGTGCAATCTGTTAATCAAGCAGCTCAGACTATGGGCGTAAAACTAACTGCCAATGCTGCCCAGTTTTTAGCAGAATCTGTAGGAAATGATACACGCCTGCTCTATAATGAGTTAGAGAAACTGCGGTTATATGCCCAAGGTAGCAACAAGCCTTTAGACACAGATACTGTTACCAAGTTAGTAAGAAATACTACTCAAAATAGCTTACAATTAGCAGCAGCAATCAGAACAGGAGATACACCTAAAGCTTTGACTACACTTGCAGATTTGAGCAATGCTTCCGAGCCGGGATTACGGATAGTCGCCACGCTGATTGGGCAATTTCGCACATGGCTGTGGGTGAAGATTATGATAGAAGGTGGGGAGCGCAATCAACAAGCGATCGCTCAAGCTGCTGATATCGGTAATCCCAAACGGATCTACTTCTTACAGCAAGAAATCAGGCTCCTTTCTGTGCAACAGTTAATTTCTTGCTTACCCCTACTATTGGAATTAGAAGTGAGTCTCAAGCAAGGATCATCAGAAATGTCAACACTCCAGACTAAAGTAATCGAACTTTGTCAAGTTTGCCGAGGAAATTGACAATCAAATATAAAAGCTTGATGTATTCAGCAGTTGCTGGAACTTCCAACTCCGAAAATAATTCAACGTTCTTATAATATCCCTGATGTAGTTTTGTGTCATACACTATATGAATAAAATTTCTGATTTATTTTCTCGATCTAGCCGAAAGCGAATCCTTTCCCAATCATTATTTTTCGGCGCGATCGCTACTGTGGGTGTAATTTCCAACGCTTTTTCCTTTAGTTCAAAAGCTTATGGTCAAACTCCACCACCAATAGTTAACAATACTCAAATCGACAGCTATGCTAAAGCTGTGCTAGCAATGGAGCCAGCGCGTCAAAATGCCTTTGAAGAAATTAAAAAACTTATTGGCAATGGAGAAATTCCCCAGATTGTTTGTAACGACTCTAACAGCATAAATGGTCTTCCAAAGAAGGCTCAAGATATCGCAGTGAATTACTGTAGTTACGCTCAAAAAGTTGTCGAAGAAAAGGGGTTGAGATTTGAGCAGTTCAACAAAATCACTATAGAGCTACAAAATAACGATGTCTTAAAACGGCAGGTTTACAATACCTTATTACGCCTGCAAAAAAGTCCTGATTCTCCATAGTTAGAAGTTGCATAAACATTAGAAAGTAACACGTTAAAACTAACTAACCCTGCATGAAAGTGAAGGCTAGTATTGTTTTTACACAAAAGG
>NZ_DASQZC010000203.1:0-3494 GCF_035638895.1 Nostoc sp.
TCCTCTAAAAAAATATAGTGGCGCTCAAACATATTCTATTCCTCAAAGTATCAATTTAGCAGACTATAAATCTGCCGCTATCTGGTGTCGCAAGTTTAATGCTACTTTTGGCGCTGCTAATTTGAATCAGTAAATATTAAACCAATTCGCAATTCGCAATGACGCGACGCTCCTGCGTCGCTAACGCTTCGCTATCGCGGACTCGCCTTGCGCGTCGCTAACGCAATTAAGTTTTGAGATGGGGATTTAAACCTCTTTCTCATTACAAGCAATTCCCTTTGGGGATGGGAAATTAACCCCTCTTGTTTGTTAAAGCTACAAAATCAAAAAATGACTGCAATCATCGACATAAAAACATTATATGAATCCAATTACCTGCAATGGTTAGAGGAAACTATTAAATGTCTCAAAAATCGACAATTAGCAGACGTTGACTATGAAAACTTAATAGAAGAATTGGAAGATTTGGCTAAAAATGAAAAAAGGCGAGTAAGAAGTTTATTGGAACAGATTATTAGATATTTATTACTTTATCAATATTGGGATTTAGAGAAGCCAAGAAATGCTAATCATTGGGCTGCGGAAATTATTAGTTTTCGGAACCAAGTGAATGAAGATTTAAGTGCCAATTTACGCAATTATTTAGAGGTAAATTTCAGCATAATTTATAGCAATGCCTTAGATTATGTTAAAGCTAAAACAAAGCTAACTAATTTACCTGAATTATCTCCTTATACTTTAGAGCAAACTTTGGATAAAAATTGATTGCCTTAATCTTAAATTTTGATTTTTTACACAAACAAAACATATTCATATTGTAACTCACCAACACCATAAAATTAAGTCGCTGAATTATCCACTAAAGACCATCCTAAACTGGTTGACTGTTCATAAACCCGCTTTAAAGTATTCACATCCCTAACAGAAATAGGCGACGGATTACGAACTTGGGAAAAATATAGCGCATCAGTTTGTAGCGGACTATGGCCCCAAATTCCCAGTGCATGACCGAATTCGTGGCGGCTAGCTGCAATAAGATACTCACCTGTTTGACTGGGACTTAATAAGATGGTGAAGCGGTGGGATAAAACTTTGTTGCTGGTGTACAACTCGTAAGTAGTTTGTGCCGATCGCGCACGAGGTATATTACTACCAGGAGAAATTTCTAGAGGTGGCGCTTTTCGCACAATCGTAATATCAGCAATTTCTGGCTGTTCGACTATTGTTGAAGGTAAATAAGTACTCCACTCTTGTACACCCTGCAAGACAGCTTTAACCCATGCTTGAGCTTGTTTTTCGTTAACAGCTCTTGGTGGTTCTACGTAAACTCGAATAGGAAATTGCGACCAGACTAAATAACCAACTTGGGTTGTTGTGACTTGGGAAAAGTAATCACCACTGTTTGTGCCATCTTGCCACTGTGCGAGTGTAGGCGGTAAGGGATGGGGTTTTGGGGGAGACGATGGAGGAAGAGAAATTATTGAGTCTAAATATACAGATTTTGGTATTATTGTAAACCCATCACTAGACTGGAGATTAGTAAAAATGATTAATAGCCCTGTGCCAAAAAACAAGGCAAGAGCTGTAATTAACCGTTGTGAAATAAAATTTATTAGAGTGTTAAGTATCGAGTGTTGGGTTTTTTGCCCCATTAACCTATCCTTATTTAGGCAGCCAACCAGCACTTAAAACTACTGTTAAACCGAGAAAAATTACTGTCAATGCCCAAGTAATTCGGTTTAAGGTGTTTTCTGCACTTTTGGTGCTGCTAAATAGCTGGGCTTGTCCGCCAATGGCTCCAATACCATCACCTTTGGGGCTATGCAGTAAAACTAAGATAATCAAACCAGTGGCGGAAAAGGCCCAAATGCCTTGCACGATATTAGTAACTGTCATGGTAGCAATCTCATTTATAAAAAGTTTCAAAAAACAGACTACAGGAGTTAGGAGTTTTAAGTGAACTCCTAACTCAGCACTCTTTTATAGCCCCACTTGTACGGGAGTGCGAGTGCGTTGCAACTCATATTCTGCTGTTTTCAGCAGCGATCGCCCGGTCATTTCTGGTGGCTGAGGCAGCTGTAAAATCTCTAGAATCGTGGGAGCGATGTCGGATAGCTTGCCATCGCTTCGCAATTCGACATTTGTACCATATCCAGGGATTTTGACTTTCTCGCCTTCTACCAAGATCAAGGGGACTGGGTTAGTGGTATGAGCCGTCCAGGGATTACCCCCTTCATCTAGCATATACTCGGCGTTACCGTGGTCAGCAGTAATAATTGTTGTACCCCCTGCTTTGATAACGCTCTCTAGTAGGCGTCCCAAACAGCGATCAACTGTTTCAACTGCTGTAATGGTAGCTTCGATTTGACCAGTATGCCCTACCATGTCTGGGTTGGCATAGTTAATCACAACCAGGGAATATATACCCTTTTGAATCGCAGCGATCGCTACATCTGTAACTGCTGCTGCTGACATCGCTGGGGCGTGATCGTAAGTCGCTACCATCGGGCTGCTTACTAGTTCCCGATCTTCTCCAGCGAAAGGTTCCTCCAGACCCCCATTAAAGAAATAGGTTACGTGGGCGTATTTTTCTGTTTCGGCGGTGCGGAACTGATTCAGACCATGATTAGCTATGACTCCTCCCAGAATGTTACTGAGATTCTGCGGCTCAAAGGCTACAGCCACGGGTAAGTCTGAATCGTATTGTGTAAACGTGACAAAAGACAGTGGTGTAATTTGCTGTCTTTCAAAACCGTTAAAAGTGGGACTGACCAAAGCTTGAGTCAGTTGTCTGGAGCGATCCGGGCGGAAGTTGAAAAATATCACTCCATCCCCTGGTTCTATTGCGCCGGGTGCAATTCTAATGGGGTTGATAAATTCATCTTTTACCCCTTCGGCGTAAGATGCTTGCAAGATTTCCACAGCCGTGCGATTATCAACCAGACCATCTTGGGTCATCACATCGTAGGCGCGTTTTACTCGATCCCAACGGTGATCGCGATCCATCGCGTAGTAGCGACCGCTGAGGGTGACTATGCGCCCAATTCCTGTGCGGTCTATGTAATTTTCCAGCAGTGTGATTGCTCTTACACCGTCAGTTGGGGCGGTGTCACGACCATCGGTAATAGCGTGGATACAAACTTCTGGAATTCGCTCTTTCTTGGCTAAGTCAAGTAGTCCGAATAGATGGGTGATATGCGAATGTACCCCTCCCTCAGAACAAAGCCCGACTACATGCAGCTTGCTATTCCGAGAGCGAACTTCCTGGCAAATTTTGACGAGTGCTGGGTTTAAGGCAATAGAACCGTCTTCGACCGCATCAGAGATGCGTACCAGTTCTTGCGGTACAACTCGCCCAGCACCAATGTTCAAATGACCTACTTCCGAGTTGCCCATTTGACCTTCTGGCAACCCTACGGCTTTTCCTGATGTGCGGATGAGGGTATGCGGGTAAGCTGCCCATAAACTTTCCACAATGGGAGTTTTAGCAGCAA
>NZ_DASQZC010000204.1:0-3133 GCF_035638895.1 Nostoc sp.
CGCGTCACCAATTCCACATACAGCGACCAAGCCGCCTTCTTTTGTGTGGTGTCAACTTTCCAAGACATCGAACCAATGCCAAAAGGCAGACTTACAGATACAGTCTCTAAAGAAACGCGATCGCGCATATTCATAATAAGCAAATTTAATACATTTATTTGTGTATTGTATAGTAAATAATGTTACTAATTTATAACTTATTCAGAATTAGCTGTTATAATTTTTACTCTTTAACCTAAAGTTTTATAGTAACATCTGGATATTTTTAACTAATTCAGATAAACTAATACATTTGTCCGTTGCATCACGCTTCTTTTGTATATGCCCAAAACTTACACCGTAGAAATTGATCACCAAGGCAAAATTCATACCTTGCAAGTTCCTGAAAATGAAACGATCTTATCAGTTGCCGATGTTGCTGGTTTGGAACTGCCGAGTTCTTGCAATGCAGGTGTCTGCACAACTTGCGCCGGACAAATAAGCCAGGGAACTGTGGATCAAACTGATGGTATGGGCGTTAGTCCAGATTTGCAAAAGCAAGGTTACGTATTGCTTTGTATTGCTAAACCCCTTTCTGATTTGAAAATTCAGACGGAAAAAGAAGATGTACTTTATCAGTTACAATTTGGCAAAGGCAAATAATCAGCGAACAGTTATCAGTATATCGGATGATTGTTCATAACTGAATAACTGTTCACGGAGATTACCAAATCTGATAAATTACGCAAGTATTTCATTGCAGATGAAGTCAGCTATTCTAGAAACTACAAATCAACAGGATTTACCAAAATGACGACTCATTTTATTACCGCAGAAATTGATTTACAAGAAACTCCCGCAGAGTTACTAGAAGTAATTGAAACAGAGTTGAAGAAACAAGGTGAACCTCTGCGTTGGGCAGTTACTTCTGTGGATGCTGACGAACAAAAAGCTACAGTTGAAGCCGTGGTGACTACAGTCAAGAGTTAGGAGTCATTCAATCAATTGTTCGTTGACTGAAACCCTTGTAGAGACATAGTAGTGCTACGTCTCTACATTCATTTTAACATCCGCTAAACAAATAACGATTACTTAGTCAATAACATAAATATAATTGATTGAGCATAAAAGAGGAGGTTTGCTTGCGTTTTTTCCTTGTTATTGTGCTGGTATTGGGCATATTTTTCCGTTTTACTCACCTTGACTATAAAGTGTACTGGTATGATGAAGCTATGGGATCTCTGCGAGCTTCAGGTTATACCCAAGAAGAAGTTGTTCAACACTTTTCCAAAAAGTCAGTAGTTAGTGTAACCGAACTCCAGCGATATCAGCGCCCTGATGGAACAAGAAGCGTTATTGATGTAGTCGAAAGCCTAGCCAAGGAAGATCAGCAACATCCGCCGCTATACTTCAGTTTGCTAAGTTTTTGGTTCTATAGTATTGGTAGTTCAGTAGCATTAGCTAGGTTGTTACCTGTGCTGTTTAGTCTGCTAGTATTTCCATGCACTTATTGGCTGTGTCAAGAACTATTTGTTGAAACAGGCATTTTCGCTTCAAAGTTGCCTACATGGATAACGATAGCATTAATTGCTGTCTCGCCATTTCATGTACTTTACTCTCAGGAGTCGAGACAATACAGCTTATGGACTGTAACTATTTTACTTTCAAGTGCAGCTTTATTGCGGGCAATACGACTAAAAACCAGAATTAGCTGGGGTATTTATGCACTGACTCTAGCACTAAACCTTTATACGTTTCTTTTGGGTGGATTGGTGGCGATCGCTCATGGTCTTTATGTCATGATTATCTATGGGTTTCGCTATCGAAAGATTCTTAAAAGTTACCTTGTAGCATCTCTGCTAGGTTTTATGATTTTTCTTCCTTGGGTTTGGGTTGTCATCATTAATCACTCTCAAGCGAAGAAAGGTATTAATTCGCTATTCATCTACACTCTTAAAACCTCAGAACTAAGGGATATCTGGATTCAGCACCTTGGTCGGATCTTTTTTGATCTTAATCAAGAACCCTGGGATTTTTATGTGCATCGAGTGTTGTTAGTCTTGATCGTATATGCTTTTTATTGCCTGTGTCGTCAAACACCCATATCAGTTTGGTTATTGATTATCCTTCTGGCTGGCGTTAGCACACTGCCTTTAATAGTGCCAGATTTGATTTTCGGAGGAATGCGCTCCACAAAAGCACGATACCTAATTCCTAGTTTATTAGGAGTGCAACTAGCTATTGCCTACTTACTAGGAAGAAATTTAGCTAATCCTTCATTAAAATCTTGGCATCAAAAATTTTGGCAATTACTCTTAGTTATCCTAGTTTCGGGAAGTATCTTGTCCTGTGCTGTCAGTGCTCAAGCAACAGTTTGGCATAACAAAGAGCATAATGGTGAAAATATTGCTGTTGCAAAAATTGTTAATCAGACAACTCATCCTCTTTTAATTAGCAATACAGCAGTGGGTTATATTTTATCTTTAAGCTATTCACTTAACCAAAATTTACAAATTTTCCTTCAACTTTCCAAGACATTGAAAGTTTATCTGCCACCAGTAGAAGAATTAGAGCGTTTTAGTGATGTTTTTTTATACCGGAATCATCCTAGTAAGGTATGGCTTAAAGAATTAGCAAAACAGCAAAATTATAAATTTGAACCTATTGTATTTGGATTTGCTGAATGGTCAAAAGACCGACCTGTGCTTTGGAGAGTTACTCCGATTTTAAAAAAACTAGAGCAGCAAAGCTAGTACCGCTACGCGGAAGTCAAAAGTCAAGGGGCCATCCCAATTTTGCACAAACATTTTTATCCAACACCCTAGTGGCGCAAGGCGGAAGTCCAAAGCTAACACTGAGGGACTTGCCTTGACTTGTGCCGAGCGTAGTCGAAGTAGCGCAGTCGAAAGGAGTCGAAGTGTCAAAAGTCAATATACAACGTCCATACACTGCTATCTTAATCGTACCAACTGGCGTTGGGGCTGCCATTGGGGGTTATGCAGGAGATGCTTTGCCTGTTGCCAAAGTTATAGCACAGGTTTGCGATCGCCTAATTACTCACCCCAATGTCTTGAATGGCGCAAGTTTATATTGGAATCTTCCAAACGCTTTCTATGTTGAAGGTTACGGGCTTGACAAATTCGCTTCTGGATGT
>NZ_DASQZC010000205.1:0-3433 GCF_035638895.1 Nostoc sp.
TCTAACTACCTCCTCATGGCGCTGACAGAATCCAATTTTTTGGATGTTGACCGATTGCTGAAAAAATGGGCAAGTGGCACAATTAAGAATCATCTTTTACTCCTACGGGGTGAATGATTGGGCGATCGCTTGACTTTGGACGGTACGGGTGATCGCCCTTTAAATTAGCGGTGTTTACCGTTTGTATACACATTTGTACACAGTGCGTAGACAGGCTGTCAACAGTTTTTTAGACAGCGTTGTAGACAATGCTTTACTATGTAGACAAATACGTTTACAGGTAGTCTACATGAGTAGCAAAGTAATTTCATTCCGGCTGAGTGACGCTGAAATAGAGGCGTTGCAGGCGTTGCAGTCCAGTGACGACGAATCGCTCAACCAGACTGCTGCAAGGCTCTTAAGGGGCATTATTGGCACACCTACAGCTTTGTCTACAACGTCTACACCTGTAGACATACAGGTGTTGATTAGACGAGAAGTGGAGAGCGCGTTGTTTACCGCCGCAGGCATCGCTAATTCTGAACGGATGAATGAGTTAGTTCGGGCGAATACCGCATACCTAGCAGATGACATCAACTCTCTTGAGCGAAAGGTTGATGAGCGACTGGGGGAATTGAGCGCCTGAGAGAGGAGAATCAATCTCTCAGGCGGGAACAGAAAGCAGTGATTCCAGACTATCAAGAAATTCGCGATCGCACTCTCGGCAAACTGAAAATGGGCAAGCAATCGGCATCGGGGAAGGCAATAGAGGCTTTTATCAAGGAATTGGAGAAGTAGGTCATAGCTCAACTGTAGACACTAGAAAGCCTTGTAAATCATGCTTTTGGGCGTTTTTGGTGCGTTCATTGGTGCGTCTACAGTTGCCAAAAACCCGCTAAAAGTGGGATTTTCGGCATCTACGCCCCTCCCTGACTGGTTGTAGACAGTGTAGACAATGTAGACAGAGTATAGCGTGAGGATAGGGGATATACACTCGGCAAAAACTCGGTCTATACTCGGCAACAAAATTGCGCTAACCTCACATATACAAAGGTTAAGCTTTTCTGTAGACATCTTGTAGACGAAATGTAGACGGTTGTCTACACTTCCTTCGCCCACTTCCAACCGAGGCGATCGCTCACCCCTTCCACTTCTCCCAGACCCCGATCAGCCATTGCTCGAAACATAATGCGGATATCCTCAGCACTCACATCAGCGAACAGACGGGTGGACTGTTGCAGCGTCCGGGCCTTGAGCAGTTCCCCCGCGTGGGATTGACCCCAGGTGAGGATAGCTTGCTCGTATTCATTGAGGGTTTGCTGTGACGTGGTTGGGGTGTCATTGGTGCTGTCGTTGGTACTAGGTGGCTCTTGCATTGCACCCATGCCCCAAGTGCTTAAGTCCAGTTCACACGGGCAATCATCGACCATAAACCGTTTCTTCCCCCCAGTTTTTAGCCATTGCTCCAATTGGGGAGACTTGAGAGCAGTTCGAGCGTAGTCCTGTGCTTTTTTCCCTAGCCGGATACGCACAAAGCAAGTGTCTAGGATATCAGCGTCACCTTCAAGTGCGAAATTAGCAGCTGTGTCGTTTTGGGCTAGACACATGATGAATTGCTTGCGCTTGCGTCCTACCTTAGCGTGTTGTCTGATCCATTCTCTTGCGTTGTCGCAGTCAGCAAGTACCGGGAACTCTTCAGCGATGTAGAAAATAGCAAACTCTTGGGGAACGTCCTTAGATACTGTCTTGCGGTACACTCGCATCTTTTCTAGATGGTCGAGCGCTTCACCCATAGCCTTGTTTACTTCCGGCAATCCCCCATCACCGATGAGGTTGTCAGGTGGAACCCATGCCCAATCACCCTTGGCTGAGTCAACGTCATAAACGACGACCTGACCGCCAATGCGGGTTGAGAAGTACTGAGCTTGGGTTGATTTCCCGTCCCCAGTCCCGCCAACCAGCGCAACGTGTTTCTGAACTCGGTTAACGTACTCTATCGGGTCTGTAATTAGGTTTTCCGGTTGCCAATTGGGATTGATTGCGTTGACTGTTACAGCTAACTGTGCCGTAGGTTGGGTTTGCTTATTCATCCAGGATTGAAAGTTTAGGCGGGATACCTGGTCGATATCTAAGAGCGATTCTTGCAGTAGTTTTGCTGTGTGGCGTTGCCGTCGTCCTACCTCCAGTGTGGCGACTGATGCCCCAAGTAACCATGTCTTAAACTGTTTTACGCTCTTGTCTGAGGAAACCCCTAAAGACAGCAACCCAAGGCTAATGGCTAAACTTCCCCAGGATGACCACTTGGCACGGGCGTACATTTGTAGGTGTTGACTCAGCTGTGACGGGTGCAATTCGGTCATAGTCCTAGTAATACCCCCAACGCCACTAATCCCACACGGAATAGCAGTACTTTATCCACCTCTGGCAGCAGATCCCGTAAATAACAGAGAACTGCACCAGCCACGGCTAGCACTCCCAACACTAAGAGCCGGAGAAATGATGGCATTGGCAGACTTACCCAACAGCTGCTAAACAGCGCGGGAATCGTTATGTGTGCCGCAAGGTGAAAAGCCAAGTCCGGTAAATTGTCCGGTAGTGCGATCGCGTCCACCCAACCACGCCGAAAAAGGTCTAGTTTGCTGGGTTGTCCCTGTGTAGTGGAGAGTGGGGAGAAATTGCCCCGAACGCTCGGAATTTCAACTGTGATTTTCTGCTGATTATCTACCTCTGCCATAGGTCACTCCATCTTTGAATGATTTGAAATCCGACTGGCAGTTACTCAAATCTTTCTGCAACTGCTGAATACTGGTTTGATGGTCGCTTGACTGCTCTTGATACCAAAATGTGAAACTTACCGCTGATACTGCAATCAGCAGCCAAGTTAAATTGTTTTCACTTTTCATAAAACTTGAGGCCCCCGTGCTTGGGGGCTTGATGGTTAATCTGCGTCTAGAATCGCGTTGAAGTTATAAACCGAGTTATCAAGTGGCTGTGGATCTGGTTGAGGCATTGGTTCCAAGCTAGCGCTGATTCCATACTTGATTTCCGATTCACACGCAGCTAAGTGCAAATCAAAATCAAGTTCTTGGGCTGCTAGCTCTGCCTGAGCTTCGTACCATTCAGGCGGTAAACTGCTACTTTGCATCGGCTTGCCCAACCCTTGACTGTCCGTAGCCGCTGGTTTGGGTGAGTCGGTCATTGATTCGGTTGATAACTTCGTTCTCGCTTGTGGGCAGTGGCTTGCCTTGAAGATATGCAGCAGAAATTTCAGCGCACTCTTCAGCCGTGGCCCCATTGGCCAATAACTGACCCTCTGGAAATCCAACTTTGTGGATCTCATTGCTTGGATATTCTGATTGGTTCATAATTCTCTTGTTGTGTAGTTTTCAATCGGTGGAGACTACCCATTGAGAGGCGATCGCCCAACTGCCAGGGAGTGCGATCGCTTGTCATT
>NZ_DASQZC010000206.1:0-1916 GCF_035638895.1 Nostoc sp.
AAACTGTTTACCACGATATTCACCCTCATCACTTAAAGAGTAAATTGTGATTGTTGGCTGTTTGGGGTCGCCTATCAATTCTTTGCTACCCAAAGCAGCATAATCCACAATCCAATATTCTTGAATACCCATTTCTTCATAATCGGCAAACTTTTTATGATAATCATCTCTCCAGTTAGTACTGACCACTTCAATCACTAATGGAATTGAATCTGGTTTACTAAGAATAGATTGTTTCTGGCATAATGGTTCATTACCCAAGTTAGAAAAATTCATTAATAAAACATCAGGATAGTACCCTGACATTTTATTTTCTGGCTTCACCGTTGCGGTTTTAGGTATACCGTAATAGAGTTTAAGACGAAGACACTCATACCCTAACATCATTGTTAAAAATGCTACTATTTGCTCGTGTTTGCCTGATGGTGGCGGCATTTGAATAATATCTCCGTCGTGTAATTCATAACGAATGTTTTCCGGTTGTGTTTCTAAAAACTCTAAATATTCATCAAATGTAAATAGTTTTTGTAGTGATTGAATCATTATTTCATCCTGATTATGGATATAAACACTTCTCACTGCTGTAACCTGAAAATTAAGTGTTAATGGGGTGTAGCGATCAAAGGTGAAAGTAAATCGGCATGGACGCGCCAAGGTTCTTACTCAGCAAGAGATATAGCAAATTTTCGCTATTGGGTTAACAAATGACCGCGATGGCTACGCCCGCCGCAGGCATCGCACGACGCAAGGGCAAGGTCAGAGTTACGGTCAAAAATTGGATTAACGGCGGTGTGGTGATGATTCTGGATGCGATCGCTAATCTATCCCTCGCCACCAATTACAGCGATTGCCCCTACACCCCGTCACAGCGATCGCACACAAAACAATTATATTTTACACTCCGAAGCGCTTATAATATTCTGTCCCCAGTTTTGGGATCAAATACGAATAGATAATTTAAATCAAGTTGTAGAGAAAGGCGATCGCCTGGACGCGGACGCACATCCCCGCCCACCTGAATATTCAAGACTACCGCCGAACCAGGTAAACCAGCACGAATCAAAGTTTCCCTTCCCAAAGGTTCCACCACTTTAACTTCCACAATCAACTGACTCTCATTTACTTCTTGGCAAGTTGGCGGTAGCCTGCGGCAATCCGTTCGCGTAGCGTCTCGTAGAGAAGCGTCTACGTTAATAAAAATATGCTCTGGACGAATCCCCAAATCATAACTGTGTCCCTGACGCAACTGTAATTTCTCTTTCACAACTGCTGGAATTATTAATAACTGTCCACTTACATCAAAACCATTATTTTCATAGATGGCAGGCAAAATATTCATTGGTGGACTGCCTAAAAAAGTTGCCACCATCTGATTAGCAGGACTTGCATAAATAGTTTGGGGATCGCCAATTTGTTGAATCCGTCCGCGATTTAGCACGACAATTTTATCAGCCAGAGTCATCGCTTCGACTTGATCGTGAGTGACGTAGATTGTTGTAATGCCTAATTCGTGATGTAGCTGTTTCAATTCTGCCCTTGTATCATCGCGTAATTGGGCATCTAAATTAGATAAAGGTTCATCAAGTAAAAACACTTGTGGTTCACGAGCGATCGCTCTTCCTAATGCTACCCGTTGTTGCTGTCCCCCGGAAAGTTGTTTCGGCTTACGATCCAGCAAGTGATCTAGAGAAAGCGATCGCGCCACATTCATCACGCGTTCTTGAATGATTTTTTGGTCAACCTTCCGCATTTGCAAGCCAAAGCCGATGTTTTCCGCCACACTCATGTGAGGATAGAGAGCGTAGTTTTGGAATACCATCGCCACATCCCGTTGTCTGGCTGGGATATTATTCACCAAGCGATCGCCAATATAGAGTTTGCCAGATGTAGCGGTTTCTAAACCAGCGATCGTTCGC
>NZ_DASQZC010000207.1:0-12311 GCF_035638895.1 Nostoc sp.
AAAATCACCTTGGGCGATAATATTTCCGCCGTGAATTCCTGCACCAGGGCCAATATCAACTATATGGTTAGCTGCACGAATTGTTTCTTCATCGTGTTCAACGACAATTAATGTATTACCCAAATCACGCAATTTTGTTAAGGTTTTGAGCAACCTACCATTGTCTCGTTGATGCAAACCAATACTCGGTTCATCTAAAACGTAGAGAACTCCTGTTAAACCAGAACCAATTTGCGTTGCTAGACGAATTCGTTGTGCTTCACCACCAGAAAGGGTCATGGCGGGACGGTCAAGGGTAAGATAATCTAAACCTACATCTAACAAAAATTGCAATCTAGCTTTGATTTCTCGCAGGACTAAATCAGCAATTTGTAACTGGCGATCGCTCAACTTAAATTGCTCAATTCTCTCTCGACAATCTCGAATTGATACGGTAGTCAATTCTAAAATTCCGTATTGTCCCAACTTCACCGCCAAGGCTTCCGGTTTTAACCGTTTTCCTTTACAAACTTCACACGGTTGATCAATTAAATACTGCTCTAATTTTTGCTTAATTAATTCAGAACCACCTTCATATTGCCGTTGCAAAATTGGAATAGCACCTTTAAAACTTTGCTTCCTCTGTGCTTCTGCGGCTCGTTCATCTTTCTCTCCAAACAAAATAATTTGCTGCTGCTCTTCTGTCAGCTTGCTCCAATTTGTCTGTAACTCAAATCCATAAATCTGCCCTACACTGTAGAGTAATTCCAGATAATAAGAATTATCTTTTTCTGACCAAGGCGCGATCGCAGCGTAAACTGGCGCTTCCCAGTCGGGTACGATCAAGTCTGGCGCAAATCTTCTTAAAGTCCCAATTCCGTGACAGTGCGGACAAGCACCATAAGGCGAGTTAAACGAGAACAATCGCGGTGATAATTCCTCCATTACCGCGCCATGTACTGGACAAGCAAAATTTTCCGAAAATACTAACTCTTCTTCTTTTTCTTGTCCGTCGTCACCAAGTAGACTCACCAGAATGGCTGCAATACCACCCGATTGCTTGAGACATGTAGACAGGGAATCAACCAAACGCTCCTGAATATCAGCCTTTTTCACCAAGCGGTCGATTACCACTTCGATGGTGTGGGTAAAGTTTTTATCCAATTCAATGGAATCTGACAGTTCGCGGATCTCGCCATTGATCCGCACGCGGACAAAACCTTGAGAAGCAAGACTTGACAAAAGCTTACGATGTGTGCCCTTCTTCCCCCTGACAACGGGTGCAAGAATTTGGAAGCGGGTGCGATCTGGTAATTCCATGATGCGATCGCACATCTCATCGATTGTCTGGGGTGCAATACAGCGATCGCATATCGGACAATGGGGTTCGCCAGCTCGACCAAACAACAGCCGCAAATAGTCGTAAATCTCCGTCACCGTACCCACAGTGGAACGCGGGTTATGAGACGTTGATTTTTGGTCAATAGAAATTGCTGGACTTAAGCCTTCAATGGCTTCTACATCCGGCTTATCCAGTTGTCCTAAAAATTGCCGTGCGTAGGCGCTGAGGGATTCAACATAGCGACGTTGCCCTTCAGCGAAAATGGTATCAAAGGCTAGAGAAGACTTACCAGAACCAGAAACGCCAGTGAATACGATTAGGCGATCGCGTGGCAATTCCAAGTCAATATTTTTCAGATTATGCTGCCTAGCACCCCGAATCCGAATGGTATTCTGGCTGTTGTGGCTGGGGTACGGAAGATGTCCATTCAAGGATGCTGCTAGCTGTTTGTCTGACATATTGGGCGGCGAAGAAGGAGTTTCTTATGAAACAGTCCTTAATAATACTATTTTTAATCGGTTTATTGTAGAACAATAGTACTGTTCTAGAGAGTTATCATTCCAGATTCATGCCGCAGATATATTTAAGAGTCTGCTAATTTGGAAGCATCCCGATTAAATATCCTTCTGAGGGCGAAGCTATGGTATCGCAAATCCAACCGCCGACCCAGCCAGAGGTCATCTACCCAGATAGTGACGGACAACCAGTGGCTAACAATACCATACAGTTTGGCTGGATTGTAGAAATTAAGCAGAATCTAGATTGGCTATTTGCTGATGATCCAAATGTATTTGTCGCCGGGGATTTATTTTGGTATCCGGTAGAGGGACGTAACAAAATTGTTAATGCCCCAGATGTGCTGGTGGTATTAGGTAGACCAAAAGGCGATCGCTTGTGCTATCAACAATGGAAGGAAGAGGGAGTTGCACCACAAGTGGTGTTTGAAATTCTTTCTCCCAGCAACACCCAAACTGAAATGGATAAGAAATTACTTTTCTACGATCGCTATGGCGTAGAAGAGTACTACATTTACGATCCTGAAAAAAATAATTTGTGTGGATGGTTGCGTAGCGAAGACGGTTTAGATGTCATCCCCCAAATGGAAGATTGGGTGAGTCCTCTGTTAAAAATTCGCTTTGTTCCATCATCAGAGGGTTTACAGTTATATCGCCCTGATGGAGAACGGTTTTTAACTTATACAGAAATTTCTCGCAACGCCGAGCAAGAAAGGCAACGGGCTGAACAAGAACGCCAACGGGCGGAACTTGCAGAACAAGCCAGAAGAGATGCCATACCCCGATTATTGCAAATGAATTTGAGCATCGAACAGATTGCCCAAGCTTTGGCATTGTCAGTGGAAGAAGTGCGAACTCTCGCTCAGGAGTAATGCCGTGTGCAATTTTTTAATCGGGTTATTAGAAATTGAATTTTTACTTGAGATATTCCGATCATGCTAGCCAATGCAGCCACCTATAATGTCACCTGGGAAAAGTTACCTGATGATTTTGTTTTAGACAACGAGCCAGTGGATAACATTAATCAGCCAATCTTGGCTGCTGCTTTAAGAGAAAGCTTGGAACTTGCAGGCAGATTACCCACCGATGCTTTAACCATCACTAATTACGGTATCTGCGCCACTTTGAATAATCGATTTGTCGTCATAAGCACCAGATTGGGGATATGTACCATCTATTCGAGTCTCACGAGAAGAAGTGAAGCGCAGTTATACGCCACGACTCCAAGGTGATATTCCCGTAATTGTGATGGAATTTCTCTCAGATACCGAAGGTGGAGAGTATTCGAGTAAACCGACCTATCCCCCTGGTAAATGGTTTTATTATGAGCAGATTTTACAAGTGCCAAACTATGCCATTTTTGAACCAGATGGCGGAGTTTTAGAAGTTTATCGCCGAGATGATTTAGGACATTATGAACTGCAAACACCGGATGCAAATAATCGTCACTGGATTGCCGAAATGAATTTGTTTTTAGGCGTATGGCAAGGAAGCCGAAAAAACCGCACAGGTTATTGGTTACGTTGGTGGGATGATAACGGCGAACTATTACTGTGGGGTTTGGAGTTAGCAGCAAAAGAACGGGAGCGTGCAGAGAGATTGGCCGCTCAGTTAAAAACGCTGGGAGTAGAACCAGAGGTTTAACTTGGAACTTCGACCTTTTTACTCGGACGTTGGTGTTCAGAACTCGGAACTTCGACCTTTTTACTGGGTCATTGGTGTTCAGAACTCGGAACTTCCACCTTTTTACTGGGTCATTGGTGTTCGGAACTCGGAACTTCGACCTTTTTACTCGGTCATTGGTGTTCGGAACTCGAAACGTTGAGATCAGAACTTGAATTGCACCTTTTCATTACCAAGCGATCGCCTTTAACTCTACATTTAAGCTGTTCAGAACTGCGTAGGCGTAGCCCGTCGTAGACATCGCATTTCTAATTTACCAAGCGATCGCTGTTTTTGAATATTAACTCCCTCATCTCCCTCATCCCCCTACCGCCCCGAACACACCTTAGCCGCACCAGGATGGCTAGCCAAATAACCCTTAAGCCAACTGCAACCCTGCGCTAATAAATCATCAAGATTCAGATTCCACAATTTGATGGTCTTGTCATTACTTGCGGAAGCTAAAGTTTTGCCATATGGGCTGAAGACGACGCTATTGACCGAATAGCTATGCCCACTGAGGGTGGAAATTTCTTTGCCCGTGTCGAGATCCCACAATTTGATGGTCTTGTCAGCACTGGCGGAAGCTAAAGTTTTGCCATCGGGGCTGAAGACGACGCTATTGACAGAATCGCTATGTCCGCTCAGAGTGGTAATTTCTTTGCCCGTGTCGAGATTCCACAATTTGATGGTGCTGTCAGCACTGGCGGAAGCTAAAGTTTTGCCATCTGGGCTGAAAATGACGCTGTTGACCGAATAGCTATGCCCACTCAGGGTGGAAATTTCTTTGCCCGTGTCAAGATTCCACAATTTGATGGTCTTGTCAGCACTGGCGGAAGCTAAAGTTTTGCCATCTGGGCTGAAGACGACGCTGTTGACAGAATCGCTATGCCCTTCCAACTGATTTTGTTCACGAATGTTCAGCAGAGTAGTCTGTAAACTAAACAGAGGGCTGTAAGCGGGGTATTCTGCTAAAGATTGTTTATCCTTAACCAGACTTTTTAACGTTCCCGCAGCCTGCATTGCTAACAACAGTCCGTCAATTTCCCTTGAATCAAACAGTTGCAGCGCATTTGTTCCATCTTGTTCCAATCGCGTAGCCGTTAAAGCAACTTTTCTGGCTGCATCTGCCTTTTTTAGTTCCTCAAGAGAAGCTTTACGGACATTGACTGCCGCCTTCAGAGCAGTTTGAGCTTTTTGTAATTGTTGTCGCGCCTGCTGTTGTTCTTGCCTTGCTCTATTTAAATCCGCAACAGCTTTTTGACGTTGCTGTTGTGCCTCTTGCCGTTGTTGAATTGCTTGATTTGCCTGTACTTCAGCTTGACCAGCCTTTTCGCTAGCTGCTGCTACTTTGTTTTGGGCTAATTTCAGGTTTTGCTGTGCCTGATTCACTTTGTTATTTGCAGCATTCAGTTTTGAAGTTGCATTACTAAGGTTCCGTTTTACCTGTGTTGCCTGTTCCGATATCTTTTGATTCTCGCGTGATATTTTTTCGTTTTCTGCTGATATCCGTTGGTTATCTTGCTTGGTAGCTGCGGTTTCTGTTTTTGCTTTTTCTAATTCTGTTTGGGCATTATCTGTTTGTGCCCTTGCTGTTCGTGCTTGCCCTAATTGATATTGAGCAAATATTAATGATGCAGCTGCCCCCAGCACAGTCAGTCCTAACACCAAAGAACCAATGCGAATTCGCTGATTAGCTTTGTAGTTCGCCTCTGCTAATACCTGCTTTGCTTGTTCCTCTGCCTCCAGTCTTTTCTGCACATCATGCTTTTCTAACTCTTGGCTAGCAGCTAAAAACCGATAGTCCAAATCACTTAAACTTTTACCAACTGCCCACACTTGAGCATCCTGCAAAGTTTTTCCCCGTAACAAGCGCGACTCATCTTGACGTTCCGACTCAACCCAGGCATTAAATGTATCGGAGTAGGGGCGCAAGTTGGCTAAAATCTTTTCGCACCATTCCTGTTTAAACACCTCTGCATAAATCCGGTTATAAATTCGCAGTTTCCCTTCCCGCTTCACCACCAAACCCGTCAGCCGCAATTCCGTTTGTTCAGGACTATCATCAGCTACTATCTCTCCCTGCTGCAAAATCTGCTGATACAACCCCAACAATCGCCCAGTCCTCTGTTCCCCACTCTGCAAAATTCTGTCTCGAATCGTTTTCAAATGCTCCGGCTCATCTTGGGTTTCCCAATTCTCAATAATCCCCTCGCGTACCAACTCTTCCACCCAGTTTTCAGCTTCTAGTCCCCAGTTCCTAGTCTCCAATCCCCCCTGCACCAGCAATTTACAAACCTTTTGCGTCAAAAACGGCTGTCCTCCCGTCCAGTCCAGCACCACCTGCATCAACTCTTGAGAATCACCCACTTCTGCCAATCCCTGTGCCAAGGGTTGCGCCTCTTGGAGTTGAAAGCCGGTTAAATCAATTGCCTGTCCAATATTAAAAGGTGTCCGGCGTTTGTCTTGAATCAAATCTGAAGGTGTAGATACGCCAATCAAAGCAAAAGTAAGGCGGTTATATTCAGGATGGTTTGCTCGTCGGTTGTAGCAATCGCGGATAACTGCAAAAAAGTCATCCAAGTTGAATGAAAGACTCAGAATGCTGTCAATTTCATCAATAAAAATAACAATCTTTTCAGGAATTGTTTGAAGTAATATTGTTTCAATAAACTTGCTAAAGTGCTGTACTGATGAAAGCAAATGGTTATTATTCCACCAAGTGTCTAAATCAAAAGTTGTATAAATATTCAAACTTCCCACCAGAGTATCAATCACCCCGGCATACCACTGTTCTGGGGTAATATCTGCCGTGCCAATAGCTGTAATATCAACAGCAGCACAAGCAAATCCCTCAGTTTGCAACTGCTGCATTACCTGGACCCGCAAGCTAGATTTTCCCGTCTGCCGAGAATTGAGTACATAACAAAAATCCCCAGCCTTCAAGCCTTCATAGAGGTCATGGTCAGCTTGCCGTTTAACATAAGTTGGTGCATTTTGAGGTAAACTACCACCGACTTGATATTGGTACTGGGTCATAAACAATTAAAAATTCAGAGCGAGTTAAACAAACCTCTCCTTGCCTTGAACTAAAGTTCAAGTCTGTCCCTCTCCGATTCGGAGAGGGACGGTTTTGCGTAGTAAAACCAGGGAGAGGTCATAATTACGAATTACTAATTAAAGCAGCTAAGTGTTTTAACACTTTTACGACAGTATATAAGTCATCCCCACGATTAAGCGACAGTGTATAAGATAAGGCATATCTCGGTGTACTCTGTTTCGTCAACTTAATAAATTGAAATTCACTACCATTGGTGACAAACCCAAAAACAGGTTTTGCCGAAGTTGCATCTGCCAACATATAAGCCAATGCTTGTGGAATTGCAACTACTAGAGAGTAATCTGCTCGTTTTGCCTCAATCACAAGCACCCAGAATGGTGGATGGAACACCAAGATGTCGATACGTCCTCTGATAATTGTGCCTTCGTCTTCAGAAGAAATTCTTACCTCTTCTTCCGACGCGATGTAAAAAGGCGGTTGATAAAAACCTGCTAGACGCAATAGTGGAGATAGCACCACCATTTTGACTACAGGTTCTAAAATTTGGTAGCGGGATAAATGCAAATATTCTGCCTTGACTTGGTTGAGAGATTGCTTTTCTAAATCACTCAACTCAGGTAAATCTTGCTGCCACTCTGAAAAAAACTGTTCATTATCTGCACGTTGTAGCCCAAATTGATCTATGAGTTGCGCTAGGGTGATATCTTTTCCTTGAATAACTTGAACCATTTTTGAGCCTTTTTTTTATAGCGATTCAAAAAATGTTTGCGATAGATTACCCCACCCTAACCCTACCCTTATAAAGGGGAGGGAATTAGAGTTCTTTTCCCCCCTTTCCAAGGGGGGATTAAGGGGGGTAATTCGACTTGTGTATACACGGTAGCCTTAATAAGGGGGATTAAGGGGGGTGATACCTGGATAAGCCGAGGGTTTTGTTTATGTGTTGCATTCTTTTTTCAAATTGGTATTAAATAGTAATTGCAAATAAAAGTCCTATTGCACTCCTAATGTACTTTCTTAATTTTTAATTCCCAAGCGATCGCAAAAATATTGACGATACAATTTACACAGTGGCATCACTTCATTGCCTTGAAACTTAACTAACCCCATACTGCGGATTTTAAACGCTTCAGCTATGCCTACATACACGGAGCGATTTGCTGTCATCACTTGTTTGACCGCAGCTAGCGATTCTGCATCATCTTGCAAATTCAGCCAATGGCGGCGCAGATGGTCGCTGTAAGGCCCTTCCTCAGTTGCCGCGATTTTTTGCAGATTTTCCAGCGTCATCCTACCACGGGCAATTTCATAAAGTGCTACCCGCACTAAATAAGGATGGCCACCCACCAGCGTCATTAATTCTTCAATTTGCGAGTCAGCCCAATTGAGGCTGTGACGCTGTACCAAGTTTTGTACTTGTATTTGATTTAACTCTGGTAACTCAATGCGTAAACCTATATTAAAAGGCGAATGATTTATATTGAGTGGGATATAAACTTCTTTAGAATGCACAGTCACCAACCGGAGATTTTTCCAAACTGTCTCATTCTTTGACCGCTCATGCCAAGCTCGTAGTAATCCAAAAAAATCAGCCGCAATTATGGGATGCTTGAAGACTTCATCAACTTCATCCAAACCTATCGCTACGGGGCTATTAATCGCGGGTAATAAATACCGTTGAAAGTAATTTGTACATTTATTCTTGCTACCTAAAACACCCTTCCAATACTCATCTAACTTATCGGGTAGATTCAGTTCGTAGGTAATGCTGGCACAGAACCACTGCAAAAACTGATCTAAATTGCCGAGAAATTCTGCATCGGCTGACTGGAAATTGACGCGTGCTATCTGATAGCCATGTTGACTAGAATGATGGAGAACCCGCGACATGAGCGAAGTTTTGCCCATCTGCCAGGGAGCTTTGATGCGAATTAAGGCCCCTGGTTGAAGAATGGCTTCATAACAGTCTACCTCAATAGGCGATCGCTCCACATAGAAAGCAGAGTTTAGAGATACCTGTCCTTCTGGATTTTCTAAGGATACTGCTGTTTTTATCTCGGTATCTGGAATAATTTTGTTAGCAGAGATAGCACCTTGGGGATTGTTCCGGCTTTTTAGCACTGGTGTCGAAGACTCTGGAATACTTTCTAAATCAATCGCGCTACAGCCAAACTCATAAGCATCCTCATAAGACCTATCAGCACCCAGTGCATCATAAAAGCCTACCGCAAATTTAATTGCGGCGCGATCGCCAATTGCCCGATTCATCCCAACTACGCAATTAATGTGTTGATAAATAGACTCAGCTTGCACTTCGCTGTAACAGGCATTTAATAATACACACTCAATTTTGTCTTTAAATAACTTAAATAGCCTTGCCAGTGACTCTGTACTCACTAGCTGCATTTGCCCTGTATCATTTTCTAAGGCTAAACCTTGATTTCCTCCACCATGTCCAGAAAAATGGATGATATGAGAATTATGATCTAAAAGCGCCCGCCGCAAATCGTCAGGACGCACCGCCCATTTAGTAATAAGTTCAAATTTATCTCGGCTGCGAGAGCGTTGCAAGCCTTCCTGAATTTCCCTTACTTCCTCGTCCAAACGTAGTTTATCCGTCGTCGTGGGGTTCGCTGACACAATCAGGATTTTTTTCACAGCGCTATAACTATTGAATGCAGTCCTCTGGCTTAGATGTAGTTTACTACAGCAGGTAACTAGACAATTACTAATAACGCATTACCGTAAATAAGCCTTTGCTATTCATACCTTCCGGTGAAGGCGGTTTAACGCAAGAGTCGGTGGTACTTTCTTATAAAGTTTTTGTGATCGATATGCAGCGATTAATCCGAAAATTAGGAACACTTTCTACTAATTATTTATTAATGCTAAAAATAGCAGTTTAGTACACTTTACAACTAAGCGATTATAAGTAAAATATGTTGATTGATAGTATCAATTAGTAGCGTAAGCGTAGCCCGTTCTAGACATCACTCTCGATTATTGCCCAGAAGCAAGCAATTTAATCCAAAAGCTGGAAAAACTCATCATAGGAAGATGGCAATTATTTTGAAAAAAAGTATAATTGCTGACTGGATGATACGCCAAAAACCTTCTCTAATGGAGTGTCGATAATGACATTAGCAACAACTCCACAAACAAAGCCTTTAACAGATGAAGAATTACGTCAGATAAACGCCTACTGGCGTGCAGCGAACTATCTTTCCGTTGGGCAAATATATCTACTCGACAATCCGCTACTGAGAGAACCGCTAAAGCTGGAACACGTCAAACCCAGGCTATTGGGTCACTGGGGAACAACACCAGGGCTTAACTTGATCTATGCTCACCTGAATCGGGTTATTAAAAAATATGATCTAAACACGATCTATATTGCTGGCCCTGGTCATGGAGGCCCTGGACTGGTAGCCAACACCTATCTGGAAGGCACTTACACCGAGTATTATCACAACATCTCCCAGGATGCTGAAGGAATCCACAAACTCTTCAAACAATTTTCTTTTCCTGGTGGGATTCCTAGCCACGTTGCACCGGAAACCCCCGGTTCCATCCATGAAGGGGGGGAATTAGGTTATGCCCTTGTCCACGCTTTCGGTGCTGCCTTTGATAACCCTGATTTAATTGTTGCTGCTGTTGTGGGTGATGGCGAAGCTGAAACAGGCCCTTTAGCGACTAGCTGGCATTCCAATAAGTTTCTTAACCCCGTGCATGATGGGGCTGTACTGCCGATCCTGCACTTGAATGGATATAAAATTGCTAACCCAACAGTACTGGCACGGATCAGCCATGAGGAATTAGAAAGCTTATTTGTCGGCTATGGCTACAAGCCCTATTTTGTCGAAGGCGACGATCCCGCAGATGTCCACCAGCAGATGGCGGGAACTCTAGATATAGCGATCGCAGAAATTCAAAGTATCCAAAGAGAAGCCCGCGTACACGGTTTCACCGAACGTCCCCAGTGGCCAATGATTGTCTTGAAAACCCCCAAAGGTTGGACAGGGCCAAAGGAAGTTGATGGTAAAAAAACAGAAGGTTCTTGGCGATCGCATCAAGTTCCCTTGAGCAACATAGCCAAACAGCCAGAACATCTGAAACTCCTAGAAGATTGGATGAAGAGTTACAAACCAGAAGAACTCTTCGACGCTAACGGCACACTAATTCCAGAACTAGCAGAATTGGCTCCCAAAGGGCATCGGCGCATGGGTGACAATCCCCACACTAACGGCGGTCTTTTGCTGCGCGACCTGAAGATGCCCGACTTTCAAGACTATGCTGTAGATGTTCTCAAACCAGGGCAAGCGATCGCTGAAGCTACCCAAGTTGCAGGAATTTTCCTGCGGGATATCATGCAACTTAACCAAGAAAGCCGCAACTTTCGCATCGTTGGCCCTGATGAAACAGCATCGAATCGCTTGGGCGGTGTGTTGGAAGTTACAAACCGGACTTGGGTAGCCCAGGGCCTCCCCGAAGATGACCACCTTTCCCCTGATGGTCGGGTAATGGAAGTTCTCAGCGAAACTAATTGTCAAGGATGGTTAGAAGGCTACCTCCTCACCGGCCGCCACGGGTTTTTCTCTTGCTATGAGGCGTTCATCCACATAGTTGATTCGATGTTCAATCAGCACGCCAAATGGCTGAAAACGACCAGAGATATTCCCTGGCGTAAACCAATTGCTTCTCTCAATTATCTACTTACCTCCCATGTTTGGCGGCAAGACCACAACGGTTTCTCGCATCAAGACCCCGGTTTTATTGACCATGTAATCAACAAAAAAGCAGAAATCGTTCGCGTGTATTTGCCCCCCGATGCCAACACTCTGCTATCGGTAACTGACCATTGTTTAAGAAGCCGTAACTATGTCAACGTCATTGTTGCCGGAAAGCAACCAGCATTGCAATACCTAAATATGGATGCTGCTATCAAGCACTGCACCAAAGGCATCGGCATTTGGGAATGGGCAAGTAACGACCAAGACGGTGAACCAGATGTAGTGATGGCTTGTGCTGGGGATATTCCCACCTTAGAAACTTTAGCGGCCGTGGACATTCTGCGTCAGCATTTCCCTGAGTTAAAGGTGCGGGTAGTGAACGTAGTCGATTTGATGACACTACAGCCAACAAGCGAACATCCCCACGGTTTAAGCAAAAAAGACTTTGAAACGATTTTTACCACAGACAAACCGATTATCTTTGCATTTCATGGCTATCCTTGGCTGATTCATCGCCTAACCTATCGCCAGCCTAACCATGATAACTTGCATGTGCGTGGCTACAAGGAAGAAGGAACCACCACCACTCCCTTTGATATGGTTGTGCTTAACGATTTAGATCGCTTCCATCTAGTAATGGACGTAATTGATCGCGTACCAAAATTAGGATATAGGGCAGCTTATGTCAAACAGCAGTTGCAAGATAAGCTGATCGAACACAAACATTACATTGAGAAGTACGGCGACGATATGCCGGAAATTCGTGACTGGAAGTGGCCCTATTAACTAATTACTAATTCGTAATTCGTAATTCGTAGTGAAGAGTTCTTCACTACAAATTATTTTAACCTCTTCTTTCTGTGTTCTCTGTGTCTCTGTAGTTAAAATAATTACTCTTTAACTGCAAAGGCTCAGAGAACGCTGAGAAAAACAAAAGATTTTATCGAACAGAATTCAGGAGTCAGAAGTCAGAATCCAGTTGAGGTAGGCTGTTCTTAAGTAGGAGGAGGTTAAAATCTTGT
>NZ_DASQZC010000208.1:0-3790 GCF_035638895.1 Nostoc sp.
CAGCTTTTCTGCCAACAATGCTCTCGCTGCACTGGGTAAAGCTAAGGCTTCTTTCATGACTTGCTCAACAGATGCCATAATTACTAAAAGCATAGGGACTATCCAGAGTCTAGCAGGAAAGTAGCGGACGTGGACAGTGAAGTTATGGAAAGCCTCTCGGACGCTTACCTAGATCATTTTGGCTCAATCAAATCAACGATCGCTTTCACCAATACATCTGGATCTACTGGTTTAGAAATATGCATTTGAAATCCTGCTGCTAATGCCTGCTGCTGATTCATTTCGCCTGCATAAGCCGTCAGAGCGATCGCTGGTACGTTTCCTCCTTGTTGGGGCGATCGCGATCGCACTTCACGCATCAGCATATAACCGTCTGTCTTTGGCATTCCAATATCGCTAATTAAAACATCTGGTACTGACTCAAACAGCGCTTCTAATGCTTCCTGTGCTGAAGATACGGCAGTTACTTGTACACCGTAGTCTTGCAAAATAAAGGTAATTAAGTCGCGGATATCTGGTTCATCGTCCACAACCAAAACTTGAGTATTGGAAAGGAGTGGGGATTCAAGTTCACAATCTAAAGACTCATTCTCTTGACGCGTCACCTGTTCACTTCTAACTAAAAGCGGTAGCTCAACAGTGAAAGTACTACCCAATCCTTCTCCAAGACTTTCGGCTTGAACATTTCCCCCATGCATCTCTATAACCTTACGCACGATTGCTAATCCTAAACCTAATCCACCAAATGCCCGCGTAATTGTGCTATCAGCTTGGCGAAAGTAATCGAACACATAAGGCAAAAACTCTAGGCTAATTCCCTTACCTGTATCGCTGACCTGAATTTGAGCTTGGTTGCCAACTTCCATGAGTCGAATTTCTACCCGTCCCCCTGCTGGTGTAAATTTTACCGCATTGGAAAGTAAATTCCACACAACTTGCAAAAGCCGATTTGAGTCGCCCATGACTTGTCCCAAAGTGGGATCAAATATCGTCTGAATTTGAATTGATTTAGCTTGTGCTGCTAGTTGTACTGTCTCTAGTGCTGCTTCAACCACCGTTACCAAGTTCACTGGACAGGTATTCAAGTTTAATTTTCCTTGGAGGATGCGAGACACATCCAACAAATCTTCAATTAGCTGGGTTTGTAACTTGGCGTTGCGTTCAATGGTTTCTAAGGCGTGCTTAGTGGTTTTTTCATCGAAATTACGAGTTCGCAACATTTTCGCCCACCCCAGAATGGAGTTGAGTGGGGTTCGCAGTTCATGGGAGAGAACCGCCAGAAATTCATCTTTGAGTGTGTTGGCGATTTCTGCTTCTTTGCGTGCTTTCATTTCTCGTTCGAGGAGGCGATCGCATTCTTGCTCAACTAATTTGCGATCGGTAATATCCAGTACAAAAGCAACACCATTATTTTTGGAATCATTCAGCAAGGCTATCCCCAAAACAATTGGAACTCGCTTCCCGTCGCGCTGGAGATGTTCTTTCTCATAAATTCTAGAAACTCCAGTGGTTTGCACTTCCAAAAGGGCGCGATCGTCTAAATCTTTATATTCAATAGGAGTAAGTTCTCTCCAATTAATTTTACCCAAAGTGGCAAACTCATCACGAGTGTAGCCAGCTGACTGGAGAAAGGCATCATTGGCATCAAGAATAAAGCCATCCACATTCCAAAAAGCGACCCCGATTAGGTTGGATTCAAACAAACGCCGAAATCTGGCTTCGCTTTCGCGTAGTGTTTTTTCTGCCCGTTTGTGTTCGGTAATATCACGAGAAACAGTAATTACGCCTTCAATAGTTTGGTTGGAATTCCGTAATGGTGTGAGGATGTATTCATAATAATGCACCCCATCAGCAGTAACATATTTACACTCATCCTTGATTGGCTGCCCAGTTTTCATGACAGCTTGTCGTTGATTATCTACCTGTTCTATAAGGTCTGCGGGTACATCTAGGTCTTGCAAAGTTTTTCCGACAAGATCCTGGGGCTTAAAGCCTAAGACGATAGCTCCATCATGACTCACAAACTGATAACAACCTCTGTCATCAAAGATATAAATGTGATCGACTGAGGCGGTGAGGATGGCATTTAAAATATTTGCCTGTTCTTGCACTTGAGTTGTGAGTTCACGAGTACTTTCTTCTGCTTGCTTGCAGACAGTAGTTTCCATACAAACGCCGATCATTCGCACCGCTTGTCCCTGATCGTCATAGATAAATTTTCCCTTGGCAGAAATCCAATGTACACTTTGGTCTGATCGCACTATGCGAAATTCATCGTTATAGTCAGACTTTTGTTCTAAAGTGTGGGCGATCCCTTGCATTACAAATTGCTTGTCTTCAGGATAAACGCACTTCTGAAACGTTTCGTAAGGGCCATCAAAACTACCTGGAAGCACACCAAAAAGCAATTCATAATTTTCAGACCAGATGACTTTATTGGTAATAATATTCCAATCCCACAAGCCCATCTGGGAAACCTCTAGAGCTAGCCTGAGCCGTTCTCCACTCTCCTTCAGCGATGCTTCTACCTGCTGCCGTTCTGCAACTTCTTGTTGGAGTTGTTCTGAAGTTATTGCCACTGTTGACATATTTAAGGTTGTGGATATCCCCTGTTCAAAATGCTGCTTGATATCATATTCGACAGCTTGAATATGGGGATATTCTAGTGCAAGCGCCAGTTTTTTTTCTAACTCTATTACTTGCTCCTCAAGGGCTGCTTGCCTTTGCTGATAAGATATTTCTGATTGCTCTAAGTCAGCTACGCGCTGCCGCAGAGCTACTACTTCATCAGTGACTTTAAAGTTAATTTTATCAACATTTGGCATCTTAGCACACCGTTTTTAACTAAACAATACCGATTTGAAGAGTAGGCATCCCCTAGCTTTAACAGTATGGATTTTGAAGCTAAAAAATGTAATCTGTCAAAAGGTGTATAAGGTTTTAACCAAAAGACATCTTGTCAGATTAAGAGCGATGTCTGACGACAAGACACTTTGCATCCAATAATAAATTATCTCTTCAAACGCATAAAACCTGCACCAAGCAATAATCCCACAACCTCTCCCCAGAAAACAACACCCGATTGGTTTACGCCAACAGGAGGAATATTTAAACTGCCAATCCCATAAAATAATTGTTGCACAAACCACCAAAAGAGATAGAAAAAAGCTGGAAGTTCGATGGGGATATACAAGATTATTAGCGGCAAAATTGTGTCAATTTTAGCTTTAGGAAACTTCATAATATATGCTCCTAAAACAGCTGCGATCGCGCCATTGCCCCCAATCAGTGGTATTGTCAAACTCGGTTCAGCCAGAACTTGTACTAAAGAAGCGATCGCGCCAGCAGCCAAATACAATCCGAGATAGCGTCTATGCCCCAGAATATTTTCGACAGTCTTACCAAAAACCCATAAAAACAACAGATTTCCCAATATTTGACTAAAACTGCCATGTAGGAATATTGCAACAAATAGTGAAAATGTTCGCCAAATTACAATTATCCAAGCAGCATTATTGTAAAATAATGCGTTTGTAATTGCCCCACTAATTTGGGCTGGAATTACACCCCAACTATTAACAAAATAACCTAATCCACCACTTAATTCTAGTTGAAGCTCCCATAAAAATACGGCAACATTAATACCAACCAGCCAGTAATTAATAATCGGTTTATTCCGACAACGAATATTATCACCAATAGGAATCATACTAATTCGTAATTCGTAATTCGTAATGACGCTCGATGACTCGCTAACGCTGCGCTAACGTAATTCATAATCAAGAAACAC
>NZ_DASQZC010000209.1:0-3292 GCF_035638895.1 Nostoc sp.
TCTGCACCTTGCATTAATAAATCTTTCATTTCTCCTTTAACAAATCCTGTAAAATGGGTGCGGTTTTGAATGCCATGAGAGACAAGCAGAGATTTAACTTCAGTTTCATATTCTGGGGAACCAGCACCTGCTAATACCAAAGTAAAATGGTAATCAGATAATTTTCCCAAAGCTGGAATTAAGTAGTCGAGACCTTTTTTAGGATGCAGACGAGATAAAAATAAAATTATTGGTTCATCTGTAGGAAGTTTAAGGTGTTGCTGTAAACGCTGGCGAGCATTAGGAATATTATTTGGAATAGCAACACCGTGGGGCAGAATAAAGCTAGGAGAAGTTAAATTCAACCGCGATGCTTCTTGCTGTTCTGGGGCTGAGGTGAAATGAATATATTGACTGTAATTGAGATTGGCTTTTTCTATAAGCTGGAGATATATCTGCTTTTTACGAGCGCTTTGCTGCAATGACCATTCACACAGTTGTCCCAACGGGCGAACTATATAAGGAACTCCCTTGAGGCGGGCGATCGCCATTGCTGCTGTAGAAGCGTAAGAGAAAATAGCATGAATATGCAACAAGTCATAATTGTGAATATTCTGCCACAGCCAAGTAGTTAACTCTCTTGAAAAAGCAAACTCTCTCAAGGAGTGTATAGAGGGAGAAAACCGAGGAAAGAACCATACTGGAACCTTTTGGTAATATGTGCATTTCCCCAAAGGTACATCAAGCAGTTCTAAACCATTATCGTTGGTTGTTACAATTTCTGCTTCAACACCGCTATTGCAAAGTGCTTTCACCATCTCTAACACTGCTTGACTAGGACCTCCTCGGACAAAACTAATGGAAGGAATAACGTGAAGTATTTTCATGCGAGTCCCATCAAGGTAAATAGTCTATTACGAATTAGCGATGTATGGCGTTCAGTTAGTTGTGCAAAGCCATAGGCGTAAAGCAGAACGACAAACAAGAGTAAAGTCAGCAAAACTAGGTTAAGAAAAGTTGGTTGTAGCCTTTTTGGAAAGCTTAAGAAAGAACACAAGAATAGTAATAGTGGTAAGTGACATACATAAAGTGAGTATGAAAATGATGCACACTTGTGACAAATATCTTTGAATATAGGATTTATATTCTGATTATTATCTTTCAAAGACCAGAGAAATAAACTGATTAAAAAACCAATAAATAAATCAGAGTTTTGAATTGTTGTAACCCACAACATTAGTAAACCTAATTTTTAATTCTATTGAGAATATACTTTGCTTATTGACATGATGCGACCGCCCTCTTCATCATACTTTAATTTGCTCACACCAATATTTAAGAATTGCTAAACTCCATCGACGATACCAACTTTTAAGGCATATATTTGAAGGAATATTTTGGTTGTCAAAATAATGACCAAATTCACTCGACATCCAACTTTGAAAAGGGAAATAAAAACCTTTTTTGGGACGGTTTACTACCCAATCAGGTAATTCAGTAACTGCTTTTACTAAAAGTTCTTTTCCACGAGATAAACGAATATTAGTAGGAATTACTGCAACTGTTTCTATAAGATTTTTATCTACGAAAGGAACACGTAATTCTAGCCCCCAATTCATACTCATCACGTCACCATCCTTCAATAACTGATTACGCATATAGCAACTCAATTCTAGAAAGCTAACGGCATCTTTTGGGCTAAAATTATGAATATCTAATTGCTGTTGACAAACAAACTTTTCACCAATTAACTGTTCAATAATTGCACAAGCTTCTTGATGAGAAAAAATACCTCTGAAACTACGATAGGCAGAGGCAAAACTAGGAGTTTCCTTTAAAAAATCACCCAAGCGCTTCATCCTCGGTGAATTTCCCCAATCTGACAAGCCCATACCTAAGCTCTTGCTAATAAAAGGTAATGCGTGTAGCCTCTTACTCCATGAAACCATTTGGGGAACTTTCTGAAAAGACTGGTATCCGCCGAAAACTTCGTCTCCACCCAACCCAGACAACACTACCTTCATCCCATTTTCATGGGCAACCTTAGATACACAAAATGTATTAAAGCCATCGATACTTGGTTGATCAATCGCTGTCAAGAATTTTGGAAATAACTCTTTAGCAAAGGAGGCTGTAACTTTATACTCTGTATGTTTTGTGCTAAATAAATTAGCAACTTTTTCTGCTATCTCTCCTTCATTCCATTCTTCTTCTGCAAAGGCAATAGAATAGGTATTTAACTTTTTATTCTGTGTTTGAGCTGCTAAAGCGAGGATGGCTGTAGAGTCAATACCACCACTTAAAAAAATTCCTACAGGTACATCACTAATAAAGTGATGTTGAATTGAGTCTACTAAGGCAGTACGTACTCTTTCTTGAGCTTCTAGAGGGGAAATTTGTTCAGGAGTAAAGTTAATTTGCCAGTACTGTTTTTTGGTAGTATTTTCACCTTGCCAATATAACCAATGACCAGCAGCTAAACAATGAACATCAGCAATTAAGGTATGTGGTTCGGGAACTGAACCAGTAACAAGATAGCCATATAAACCTTCTACGCTCAGATTAACAGAAGGTAAGCCAGATGCAACAATGGCTCTGAGTTCAGAAGCAAATACTAAAGTTGAACCTGATTGCCAGTAATAAAGTGGTTTAATCCCTAAAGCGTCACGAGCGACAAAACAAGTTTTCTCCCAGTCATCCCAAATTGCGAAAGCAAACATTCCCCGTAAATAATGGACACAATCAAAACCACTCTTTTGATATAGTTTGAGAATGACTTCTGTATCTGTTTGGGAATGGAATTGTTCACCTTGGGAAATTAGATTTTGCCGCAGTTGTTGAAAGTTATAAATTTCACCGTTGAAAGTAATCCAATATCGTCCATCAGCAGTAGACATCGGTTGATGCCCAGCAGGACTGAGATCAAGAATTGACAGACGAGTGTGGGCAAAAGCAGCTTGTCTTTCTTTAGAAATATAAATACCTGCATCATCTGGACCACGATGTTTTAGTCCAGTTTGTATTCGCTGGATTATATTTTCTAAGTTACCCTGATACTGATTAACTGTCAGAAGTCCGCCAATTCCACACATACTATATAATTATTTGTTTTTAGTAGCTTTAAAATGCCCATCTAGATGGTTAGCTAGAGTTTTTTGGAACCGATCAAAACCAAAGGTATCAATTACTTTTTGGCGCAAAGCTTCTGGCTGATACATTAGAGAATTGGGATAGACACCTTGAAGAATTTCAATTAATGTCTGAGCAATTTCTTCTACATCATCAGGATTGACTAATGCTCCCAGTTCACCAT
>NZ_DASQZC010000210.1:0-3626 GCF_035638895.1 Nostoc sp.
GCTACAAGTAGTGTCGCTTCATTAGGTTTTGCCCCGAATTGTTCAGCATACAAAGGCAGTATCGGTAGGATTATTCCGAAGCCGAGCAAGTCTATAAATACAGTCAAAAATAAGACGAATATAGCCCTGCTATTATTTTTATTTCCCATAGTAGAATTCATTTTTATAAAAAATATGTAGAACTTTGATTAATTTTATAGACATTAGAAAATGCTTGATTAGAAAAACCTATTGAACTCAACTAGTAATCATCTCAAGCAATATGATTGAATTTGAGAGTGGTTTAGCAAAATAGCATGGAACAAACCTAATATAAAAATTAAGCCAATAATACTACTAATAAAAGCAACTATAATCTCGTGCTTCCGTATAGCTTTTTGGATTTTAGCGTCTATGATGTGTTCTAATTCTTTGTATAACATTTACCTTGATTTGGCTAAAAATACGAATTATGTGAACCTTGGGTCTTACTGAAGTTTGAGTATGTCCTAAAAATTAAGCTTATTCAATGAGAAAGTATTTCGATGCTGTAGAAGCGTCGAAACAATTTCTTATTGATAATAAGACTCGCCTCCGGCGAGAAACGTAATTGTTAACTACAATCACTGTTAGGCGATTTCCGGAAAATAAATTATCTAATATCCCGATTAAATTACTTCTGATTACCTATTGACAATACAGTTCAGATAAGCACTCTTGACCTAAGAGTGTGATTTGGGAAAAGGGCTGTTTTAACTGACCTGGTGATTTCTTATTCAGAAATGTCTTGGCTGAGGACTCATCACTGATAACAACACGAAAAAGCGAGTTTGCATACCCCTATAAGGATCTTGCTAGCTAGAACCTCTTGTAGATAGTATTTTCCAAACTACCCAATCAAAGATTTTGCTGTGGGATGCTGTACCTTCTTCAATTACAAATTACGTAGCTTGCTTATCGCTGGAGGTGAATATTACGAATTAGCAATTATTTGACCAAGGGCGTTGGCGTACTTTTAAAACAGCACCTGAAATACCAAAAGCTAATATCACTAAGGTCAAAGCTGGTTCAGGAACTGCAACAATACTTACCTGATTAATAGCCAAGCCGTATTGTGGAGCAGAACTGCTAAAAACGAGTCGTGAGATGTTTGCAGTGTCACTACGAACCCCCAAGAACACTGCGGAGTTATCTAATGCTAGCGACGAAGTACTGAGAACTGAGAAACTACCCAACAAGTTATTGCTGCTATCAAAAGCGTTAAGAAAAGTTTCAACTTCTAAATTACTAATATCTACAGCTATCTGAGTACCAGCACCATAAACAGGCTGGGCAAAACTAATACTCAAAGGGCCTCCATTACCCTGAGTACGAGGATCAGGAGATCCAGGAGGAAGAGGTTGAAATCCTGTTGGGTTTATACCTCCGAAGAGAATAAAATCTCCTTGGGCGAAGTTAGTCCGAATGCCAGGTGGAGGTAACGTTTGAAAGATAAATGGTGGAGTAATCTGAGGATTTTTAGCTGGAGTTATATTTACATCTAAGCCTAAACCACCTTGGGATGTTGCTGAAAAAGAGTTAGGTAAAAAAACAGAAAAGTCAGGCGCAGAGGGATTAAATACTTTACCTAAACTTCCCCAATTAGCTTGATCATTACCTCCTAAAAGAGCGCGTTCATTTACTAAAAATGTAGCTGCTTTAACTGGTAATGGGAGAACAGTTATTATTACTGTAATTGCTGTTAAATATTTAGCAGATAACTTGAATAATTTATTTATCGTAAATGCCACAAGATTTACTCCTAGTTTTTGTAAAATAAATAATATCATCAAAACGGAATAATTCAACACTCAGGATGAGGCAGTGCGTTGCTTTGGTTAAGAGAGCTAAAGCAACTGCCGTGTCCAATGGTTATGTTGCAAAAAGTTTTTGAGGGCTAGCAGCTGAGAACTGATAAGATTTATACTTGTATCAGCACAACCTCTTTTTTTGCAACATAACTTTTACTTTGGAAACAAATTGCGAAAAGTTTTAACTTGTGATGGAGTTGTGCTTTTTAGGAATTTTACACCAACTGAATATTCACATTGGATGAGAGATTTTCAACGAAGGCAAGTTGAGTTTCTAAGAAAGACAAGTTACCAGTAGAGGGGTTGTAGGAAAAGTCGCTACTATTAGTACTACCAAAACCTACTTTAGAAACTTGGATTACGTCGCCCTCAACAAAGTTGTAATCTTTGATGATGTCAACACCCTCGTTAGCACTGTTGAAAGTAAAGTTATCTGCATCAATGCCACCTGTAAGAACATCGTTACCTTGTCCACCAATGATGGAGTCATCGCCATCATTACCGAATAATTGATTATTTTGGTCGTTGCCAGCAATGATGTCACTCTCATTGGTACCGATGACATTGAAAAAGTTGAGTACATTAAATGTCAATGTCTCAAGTTGGGGAACGTTATTGGCAGAGATAGTTTCGGCTTTTAGGTCAGCGCTGATAGATACGCCAGCCAAAGATTCGGACGCATCGATGGTATTGTTGGCAACACTGGCATCAGCAATAACTGTTTCTATTTTGAAGATTTGGTCTGTTCCAAATCCATCAGCTTTGGTAATTGTCCCTACACCTGAGAGGGTGATACCTACACCTAGTTCGCTGTAGTCGGCGGTATCAATACCATCTCCACCATCGATGCTGTCGTCACCCTGACTGCCCTTGAAGATGTCATTGCCATCATTACCGAATATCTGATCGTCACTAGTAGTGCCCGACAAAAAATTATTGTTAGGAGTACCAACAATTATAGACATAATATATACCTTTGTAGTTTTCCAGATCAATGTATTTGCTTGATGCAATATTTAACTATTACAAGGAGTAAGAATCTAAATTTCATCTTTCTTCTTGAAAAGTTTTGAGAGAACGAATCGCATTAGTAATTTACTACATACATAATACATACTGAAATTTTTCATCATTGTGATTCTTGTGTTAGACGTATCGTCCTTTTAAGTCTTTTCCTCTACTGTGTTATCAACTCAAAAACCATAATTCTCGCAGAAACTTCAAATTATTACAAAACTTCATTGGTGAGCTTCCGCTTCACAAGGAAGTTATCTTGCACGAGTACTGGAATAGTCACCCTGCCAAAGCAATTTGTAATCAAGAAACTGTTGGCGAAATTTCCGTAATCGGATTTGTGGTTGTGGATGGGGTACCGCCGATGTCGGTCATTAATGGCTTCTAGAAAAAGATTTCGGGTTGAGGCTGTATTTTCAATCACCAGAATTTTTTCATCGTCTGCTTTGAAAATATTGCAATTAATAATGGCTGGTTTGATTGACATAGCGTTATATGTCACCACTAATTGCCAGTAAACCAAAAAGTTTTTTACAAGTCTTACCATATAGAACCCATTTGATCTCTTTTAGGCGATCAAGTAGAATCAACAGAAATTAGGTGCATTGAAGCAGTTCAGGCTTGAAAATTGGGTATTCAAGTGATTTGACAGACAAAGAGTGGGAAATAATTGAGCCATTATTGCAGACTTTGAAGAAAACTAGACCCCCTCTGTGGACAAAGCGGCAAATTCTTGACGGTGTATTTTATCAACTTAAGAATGGTTGCAATTGGGCTGACTTA
>NZ_DASQZC010000211.1:0-27295 GCF_035638895.1 Nostoc sp.
AATGGGGGTTGTGATGCAAACTTCAAAATTGAGTTTCGAGGAACGCAATCTCACTATGACAACAGATGTGGAACAACTAGCTCTAGATTGGCGAAAGCGCTTGGCTGCGGAATGTCCAGACCAAAATGAAGCTGCTAGGCAAAGCATTATTCTCTGGCTGTTAGGATCAGACTCCAAACGGTTTGATCTATTTAACCCTAAAGAATTCGATATCGCCAAGCAAGCGATGGAATATCGCTGGAGAATTTTACGTCAACGCTATTTGGGGCTAGGGCGAGAACGTGCTTATCGGAACTTGATAACGCGATTGGGGAGCTTAGTAACATTACGGAATAAAATTCAGACTTGGGTTGCCCTAAGCCGCGATCGCCAGCGTAGTGTTATGGATGTATTGCAAGAAGTACTCCAAGAATTACTGCAAAGCGACAGCCAGATGCAGCAGCAAATGGCTGATATTGCCAAATATACAACTGATAGACGATTGGGAGATGCTCTGCTATTCGCCAGTGTAGAAGAATATTGTCTACGGCCAGTCCGCAATCAACCCCTATTAGCTTATCGGTTTGTGAATTACTTGCGTCGCACTCAGCGCGGTGGCTTAACCCAAGTGCCGGGCCGTGACTTAATTAGACTGGTGTCAGAAGAAGTTCTCACAGACGACAATGACAATCGAGTTAACTTAGTCGATAGTCAGGCGATCGCAGAATATATTGAAGCACAACAGCTAGAGGAACAACTTGCGCTACGTCAGTCAGTACAAAAAGAATTTGAAAATTATCTACAAGAAAATCTGGGAACAGAGGCAGTAGAGTGGCTACGACTATATTTACAAGGTAAATCCCAAGAAGAGATTGCCCACAAATTAAATAAGCCGACTAAAGAGGTATACCGTCTGCGAGAAAAAATCAGTTACCACGCTGTGCGTGTTTTTGCTCTCAAAGGTAAACCAGAGCTAGTAGACAATTGGCTCTCAATTTCCTTGCAAGAACATAACTTGGGGTTAACCCAAAACCAATGGCAGCAACTGGATGAAAAATTGACTCCTCTGGGGCGGCAGATTCTAGATTTGCGGAGAGCAGGTAACTCAATAGAAGCAATAGGCCAACAGTTAAAACTCAAAACCCATCAAGTGCTAGGCGAATGGACAAAAATCTATCTTGCTGCCCAATCTTTAAGAAGCCAGGAGTAGCCTATGAGGCATTTAGTTGCTCAATTAAGGTGGTGTACCAAACTAGGAGATGGCGAGCAGGGGAGAATTCATCGCAAGTTCATCCCCTCATGCCTCAGTTACTAGAGTAGAACTTCAAAAGGCAGAAGCAAAACGAACCACGTTTAAAAGCATGGGATTAATTTTGAACCCGTTATGTATCGTGGCAACTTTTGGTTGATATATTTTTTATACTAGTAAGCTTTATATCTACAACTAAAATTTTGATTAATTGATTAAACCTTAAATCATATTTCTGTAAGTGAAATCGCTGATTTCAATTTTATACATAATTGTTATGTTGTAATCGAACTCTAGACTGATCAAGCTTAGAGTTTAACTCAAATAGATAGAGATTTTGCTGCCGTATTCTAAATAAGATTACGGATTAAACAAATTTATAGTGACAAAGTTAGTTTCCTGCTCTTGAATCCATTTTTTATAAATATTTCATGCAGACCGAGGTTTTTAGTGAACTTTTCCCCTTAATGAGTACAGCCACCCCCCAAACTTTGGAATGGCTGCTCAACGTTGCAATTGAACATGAATACCCATCTGGGCGAGCCGTTGTGATGGAAGATGCCTGGGGTAACGCCGTTTACTTCGTTGTTTCAGGTTGGGTCAAAGTCCGGCGTACCGTCGGGGAAGATTCAGTAGCTCTAGCAATTTTTGGTAAGGGCGATTTTTTTGGAGAAATGGCAATTTTGGATGAATCTCCACGCTCAACCGATGTCATAGCCCTTTCGTCTGTGAATTTGCTGAGTGTATCTAGAGAGCGTTTTATTCAAATCTTGTTCAAAGACCCACAGTTACATCACCGGATGTTACAACTTATGGTGCGGCGATTGCGGCAAATTAACTTGCGCTTACAAATGCGGTCTTCACCACCAGCAGTCAAACTTGCCCATACTCTAGTGACTTTAGGCGAAAGCTATGGTCAAGAATCGAATTGTGGAAAGGAAATTTTTAACATTCCTTTTAAAGATTTAGCAGAAGTAACAGAAATTGGTATTGACGAAACCACCAAAATTATGGAAAAGCTGCATGAGAAAGGGTGGATTAAAATTGACAGCACCAACAACATCATTTATCTCGTGAACTTCAAACAGTTGATGAACTTGGCTGGCAAAGTGTAATTGCTAAGGGTTATTAGGGACTGACAAATTAAAAAATATTCAATTATTTATTTTGGGGTGGGTAGCGCTCAGTTGAACGCTGTACACCCCACAATAATTGAATTGACTTTTGCAATTTAAAACACTCACAAGCGCAAGCAACATCTGGACTTAAATGGAGCTTGCGCTGGTCAACATCTAGTTAAGTACTTCTGCTACAGAACCTCCAACAATTGTTTAATTTTTGTGTCTTGACGTTCTTTGAATTTTTCTGGAAAATTTAACTCAAGCGCAATCTTGCCATTTGTCTCTTCTACTGCATAAATTTCGGCAACAAATCGGTTAGATGAGAGATTATCCTCATCCTCATTCAACAATAAACCAACTAATGGTTTGACAGTTCGCATCGTGTGCAAATCCTGTTGTCCTATCATTTTGTGAGAAGACACGGCTTTTGTATCCTCTATTTCCAAGCGTAAACCCGTTGTTCCTAATTCTGTAGCTACTGCAAAGAAGAAGTTACCATCCCAGTAGAGTCGGCTATGGCTATTTACCTGCTTGCGTACCTTTTTACGGCTAGTTTGTTTTACGTCACGCAAGGCCCGAGTCAGACTTGTGGCTAAGAATCCAAGAGAAGCAAAGGGTCGGTCTACATACTGGCCTTTTTGAGAATACCACTCTCGGACATCAGAATATAAAACTAGAGTTAAAGCATCGCGTTGGGCATTGTTGAGCTTCACAAAATCAACAGCCAAAAGCGTTTCTGTGTCATTAATAGGAGAAACTCGGACAATCTGCGCTGTTAAAGAGGCGCTAGCAGTATAATCTCCCATCACCTCAACTTCCGCTTCCTCCATTAAATTGGGCCAAGTTTCCAAAGAAATTAATGCCCCGGTTTCTGAAATATTCACCGTTTTGCCCATGATTGTTTGACCGTTACTGGTAATTAAGATGGGGAGGCGACGCTGTAAACGGTGGGCAGTACGTACTTGTGGCTGTTCAAAGCCAACCAGCAAAGCAGCTACCAGCAAAACCAGATTAAAAATAGACCACATCGTGTTGACTAAGACCGCTTGCCAATCTTCAGGATGTAACAGCAGCCAATAGGGAACAGCTAGCAAGGAAGAGACTACAAGTGCTGTCACCACCAAAAGACCACGCATCGATTCCCAATCAAAGGTACGTTTGGTTATAGACGTTCCTTTGTCGGTAACGTTAAATGAACCCAGCTTCGGATTAAACAGCGCTAACATCGTCACCCACCCAGCCTGGAAAGCCATCGCAAATTCAAAAATTTCATTCCAGAAGGAGAAACGGACGTTTTTGTAAATGATGTAGTTAGTAAAAAGGGAGAGGAGAATATGAGGTAGGGCGTAAGCTAGAGTTTCTAAACCCAAACCTTGGACAGAGTTAACGCCAAATAATAGAAATAATGTCGGAGCGATCGCATATATTAGTCGAGGATAGCCATACAAAAAGTGTGAAGTCGCGCTAAAGTAACAAATCCGTTGTGCAAATGTTAGATTCAGCTTCGGATTAAAAATGGGATTTTCTAATCGCAGAATCTGCGCCATCCCCCTAGCCCAACGCACTTGTTGTCCCACGTAAGAAGAAAACGTTTCTGGCGCTAAACCAGCCACCATAATTTTGTCGTAGTAGACAGACTTGTAACCCAACGAATGCAATCGCAAAGCAGTGTGGCAATCTTCCGTCACGGTTTCCACTGCAATTCCCCCAACTTCTAAAGCGTGGGATTTGCGGATTAATGCTGCCGAACCGCAGAAAAAGGCGGCATTCCAAAAATCGTTACCTTTTTGCAGTACCTTATAGAACAGTTCATTGCCTGCGGGTATTCTACCTTTAGTGACCAAATTACGCTCGAAAGGGTCGGGGTTATAGAACCAGTGAGGAGTTTGGACAAATGATACTTTGGGATCGAAGAAAAACCCCATTGTATGCAAGAGAATTTGCCGCGATGGGATGTGGTCGCAGTCCAAAATCAAGACTAAATCGCCATCGGTTTTGTAAAAGGCGGTATTGATATTACCAGCCTTAGCGTGATCGTTATTGTCCCGCGTCATGTGTATACAGCCGAGTTCTTGGCACATTTGCCGTAGCTGTTCCCGTCTTTTACTAAACTGTTCTCGGCGTGGGTCGTTCTCTTTATACTTTTCTGGACGACCATCATCAAGGACATAAACCTTTTTTTTATCAGGAGCATAATCACAGGCTAAGGCTGCCACAGCCGTCTTGCGAACAATCTCCACATCTTCGTTGTATGTGGGGATGTAGATATCAACTTTGAACCATTCCTGTTGAGGAATGTTTGTCAGATTAACTGGTTGGCGTTCTTGAATTTTCAGGGTTTGAAAGTATGCCAATATCAAGGTTAGGATGGCATAAAGTTCGGCGGCGAACAACAATATGCAAGCGATGCTGTTAAGCCAACCATCAAAGTTGAGGGTATAGCTGGTGCGGTAGTATAAATAACGTAGCGTTGTTACCATACTCAGCCACAGCATAAACAAGTGATAATACTGACTGATTTCTGAAGAGGACTCTTGAAACTCTGCGTGTATCACCAGTTGACCGAGTAGCACAAGAAACACTGCTACCAATCCCTGCTGCCAAACTTCTATCGGAGTAATAATCAGTGGCACTGAGAGCGCCAATAACAGCAGGATAAACCACTTAAACTGATTCACACCCACTTTTTGGAGAGTGCGGTCAAAAAATCTAGGGGTAATATCAATCAACCAATTGCTCAATTTTGAGCGCTGGCGATCGCGTGATTTCCGGGGCGATGTGGGGGGGGAAGATGACATTGTGGATCTAAAGTTTGAAATTTAAAATGGGCAATACCTGACCGAAAGTGTCTATTTTTTATCAGCAGTCAAGCGCTTGAGATACAACTGAAGAATCCCGTAAAGAATTAGAGACACACTAAAAATGCCCACAGGTAGCAATAGCCAATTTTCTTGTAAAAATCGTGATGCTTTACTGAGGATGGTGGTATTTTCTAAGCGACGAGTGTTTGGGGCGCTTTGGAAAAACTGTAGTTGATAGGCATCAGCATCGTAGGAAACTGGGTCTTTTTGATCGCTACTAATTAGCACCGTATCCTTCTTGAGTTGGAAGAACCACGGGTCTTGATTGAGAACTTGTCGCACTCGCTCTAAACCAGTTTCGGTTTGAGATGTTAAAGCTAAAACGACGCGATCGCTGTTCCAAGGAGAGATAATTTGCTTAATCATCCCTTGTGTATCCTGCGGGGTTTGAACCACAGCATTGGCAGAGGAGCGGGAATATGCCTGACTCAAGTTGAAGCCAGTGGAATTAAATACTTCGGGAAAAGGAAAGTCTTCTCGCGTTCCAATTCCTACCAAATGGTCATTTTTGCGGGCTTGTGTTGGCAAAGCATCTGGTGTATAAACATTTAGCTTGACAGCATCTGCTTGACTGAGCCTTCCCAAGCGTTCGCTAAAAGCCAACAAGGTCAACACATCTGTCTTCGAGGGAATTTGTGGCACGACGATCGCTGTCTGGGACAAATCCTGGGGTGCAGCAAAGGGGAAACCAAATTTCAGCAGGTTCAAGTCTGGTAGTTGTGTAGAGATTTCCCGTTTCAGGTCGAAGCTAGTATCAGAATGCACCGTACCTGTCAGTTGTTGATCTGGTGGCTGAAGACAGTTCTGTTTATCAAACGGTTCTCTCGGATTCATCCGCAAGAAAACTTGCAGTTTCGAGTTGGGTTTGATCAAGTTTTCCGGCAAATTGACTTTGAGGTTTTTGCGAGTTTCTCCCGACTCAGAATCAAGACGTGCCCCACCAATGAAAACTCCATCCAGTAAAACTTCGATCGCAGAAGTTCGCGGATTAACCTGCGGCCCGTAACTGTACGCCAGATTCATGGAACTACCGCGCAGAAATCTATCATCTGGTAAAGCGCGAAAATCAATTTCAACTGGTGGCGCTCCGATCCCACGTACAGTCACATCACTAAACGGCTCACCATTTACTTGGGTTTTGATGTCGCCCAGTTTAAAAGAATTTTGTTCTGGCAAATAATGAGGCCATTGGCGGAGTCCTGGTGTCGAAGCTTCCTTGAGGGTCTCGACAAAAACCACCTGACCAGTACCCATTTTCCGCAAGTCTGGCTGTGATAAAAATTGGGTTGCCTTTTCTACAGCTTTTGCACTGTTGCCAGTAGCAATTAAAACCGGAACCCCGCTCTTTTCAGTTTTAGTTACAATCAATACCCCTGTTTCATCTGGTACGGGGTTATTATCACGATCAAGAATTTGATTGCTAACGACTTTCAGGGGCAAATTCTTCCAAGTATTTAGGCTTGGTTGCTCGTTGGGAGTACCAATAATGATCAAGCGATCGTTTGCTTTCACATTGGCGACATCAGACACCACACTCGTCTGAATCGGGCGGAAATCTGCGATTCTTCCCAATGCCGCTTGTAAGCGAGCTGCTGCTGTCAACCAGGATTGATCGACTTGACTCGGTTGCAAATAAGCAATTTGGTTAGTTTCTAAGCCAAATTCGTCAAAGAAAGGATAAGGATAGCGGCTGAAATTCAGAGGAATTGGCTGCCGTTCATAATTAAAGATTAATTTGGAATCTGGTAGAATCTCTGTCCACAAGTCAGGACTACTAGGGTCGCTACATTCGAGCGTATTATTTTGCTGTGCCACCAATGTGACTTCGTTGTAGTCTTGCAGCAGCTTGGGTGGGATATTGAACAGTACTTGACCTACTTGGGACTCTTTACGATTGAGTGGTACGCTACCAACACTGATGCCATTCAATAACACGGTCAGGTTAGAGCGATTGGCATACAGTGATGGTGAGTGTTGAAAACGGATTAAAGCTTGTACCTTACCCCGATCTAGTTTCCAGCCACGAGGACGGGTAAAGGCAAGACGACCTTCTGAGTAAACCCCGCGCAAGCGCATCCGGTTGCCCACAATCGGACTACGATTAAATTCTAGGGTGTAACTTGTCAGGTTCTTGGCGCTAGGAGCTTTTAAGTCTGCTTTACTAGTTTCTGATGTCGTTGCTTGAGCTAATAAAGTTACTTCTTGTTGCAGATCACCTTTGGTTTGAGCTTGAGCGCTCAATAATGAACTAGGAAACAAAAAAAAGCAAGAAGTAACAATAATTGCTTTTTTACTAATTTGGTGAAGATGAAACAATTGCTTCATGGTAGAGCGTGATTTTAGTGTGAATTTACTCAAATTTTTTACTTAAAAAGCACAAGTATTTTGTTGCTTTTAGAACTTCAAAATTATCCCATCGGATTTTTTTTTAAATCAACGGGAGTCAATCTGCCCGGAGCGAAAGGTAATTGGCAAGCTTATGCCCTAAACTCAGCGTCGGGGAATGTTATTTAAGCAATCGCTGGGGAATTGTCTTTGGAGGTAGCAATCCTAACCAAGCCAAATTCTGAGTGTAATAAGCAGATTGGTCTCCCCAAATTCCCTGCTTGTATTGAGGCAGTATTTTTTTCACAAGCAGTTCTTGAGCGATCGCTGGTTCCACTAACTGCATGGCGGCATACAACATAGCGTATTGGGATGTAGCTTCGTAATCCACTAATGGTTTCCCTTGAAGATCAATGCGTGCTGGTAATCTTGATTGTTTACTCCATAGTTTTTGCAAGTGCTGAGTGGATGTCACTAGATAGCGCTGCGCTTGGGGTGAGTTAAACCAGGCAGCATCCAACGACAAACGCCACCAGACTCGATAGGAATCAAAACTATACAAACTCTTCAGAGTGCTGGATGCTGGTAGGGTTTGGTATTGTCCTGTTTTGGTATTAAGAGCTACCCAATCACTGGGTAAACCTACCTTAGAAAGGTTTGCAGAATCTTCTAGCACTTGATAGCTGCTGTCTACCAAACTCAACCAATCATGTTGGGGGTCAACTTGTGCAAAGATGCGAAAAGCATAGGGTGCAAAATAAGAGGGATTCAGGTAAAGGGTAGACGCATCCGGGACGAATGCAGCTACAGGCCCTGGTAGCAGATAGCGCTTACCTTGGGTTTTTGAGATAGTGGACAAGTTCCACAAATCTTGCAGTTTGAGTTTTGCCAGTTCCAGGTATTTGGGTTGATGCCAACGCCGTGATGCTAAAATCAGGGCAGTAATCGCATCTATATCTCCATCGCTAGCAAAGTTGCTGTCGATGACACCCCAGTTACCATCTTCCTTTCGTCCCCACTTCCAAGCCCACAAACTATCTGTGGGTTTACCACCTACTTGGCGCTGGAGGTTATTTTCCGACCAGTTTAAAGTCAGGGCAAAAGTTGCCGGATCATTAATCAGTACTGCTCTTAGCAAAGCATAAGCTTGACCTTCACTAGTTGAGCGATCGCTTGCTTCGTAATCAATTACCCGCCCATCTGACTGAATAAATCTTTGGCGGTAGCTATCCCAACTTTGGGCTAGTAATTCCCGGTTGGGCGTAGATTCAGGAAGATCAGCTAATAATCCAGTGGGATTTTGACTACTACCTTCAGTGGGGACGTTTGCCACCGGAATTTGCTCATCCGGCGTTTTGGGGTTTGCTGCCGAGTAACTAGAAACACAGGCAGATAAACCAATCAGGCAGGCAATAGCTGCCACTTTTGGGAAGTGCCACATCCTAAGAACAGTTTGATTTGTAAAAGATTTAAGCGATCGCTAATTTCTGTTTCGACGTTGATAATCTTCCCAAGGGGGTTGAAATCCTCGTCGTAGCAGAAAGTCTGTTTGGATTTGCTGTATTTGCCGAGATGCATCGCTATCGTTTCCTCCTTCTGCGGCTGCTTCTAATTGCAGTTGTTCTAGCTGGGCCAGTGCTGTCAAAGGCTGATCTAAAATTGCATTCAATCCAGCAAGAGCGCGGCGTGTGCCTTTGTCTTCCGGTTTTTGTGCCAACACTTGAGCATAAATCTCTTGTGCCGATTCAAAGCGGCGCTGTTCAAAGCGAATTCCGCCCAAAGCCGCTAAGGCATCGATGTTATCTGGTTGCTGCGCCAAAATAGTCTGATAGGTACTGCTAGCCAAATTCAAATCACCTACAGATCGAGCCAACTCTGCCTGCAACTGGTATGAGTCAGAAGTGTTGGGAATACGGGCAATCAACTGCTTCATCCGCGCTTGTGCTTGGGCAGGATTGCGTTTTGCTATAACCTGTAATAAACGCAGTTGTAGTGGTATGGAACTAGGGTCAGTTTCTACCAGATAACTATATAAAGCTTCTTTTTGCGGATCAGTAGGCAACGCTCCTATCAAACTATAGAGTTCTGGAGGAGTATTGGTTGTAGGTTGTGTAGCTAACCAATTGTTGAGAACTGCCTCTGCTTCTGGTTGAGAGATCCGCTTGGCTTGATAGGCGATACTAGCACGCCCTAATTGAATCGACAAATTTTGAGGATTGCGAACTATTAGTTGGTCATAAACTGTCACAGCCTCATCAAAACGCTTTTGTTGCAGTTTTACTCCAGCCAGTCCGCCCAAAGCAGCATCAATAATATCGCTATTATTTGGCTTGCTAGCAAGCACAGCTTGGTAACGTTGGGCGCTAGCTTCGAGATTACCCTCACGACGTTCAATTTCTGCTGCTAGTAATTGGGGTGCGAGGTCTTTAGCACCTGCGGGGGTAGCTGTGTAAGCTGCCAAAGCTTGCCTTGCCCCATTCAACTCTTGGCGCTGCACATACATTTGCGCCACCCGGAAATTCAAAAATGGTACGTTAACCCCCATTTGTAAAAGATTTTGGTACACAGGTAAAAATTCTGGGTCGGGAACATCAATGTTCACTAAGGCATTAGCTAGCTGTTGCAACTGGACGCGATCGCTCGGCGCTGATTGTATTGCAGTAGTCAAACGCTGTTTCAAGTCATTTTTACCGAGTAAACCTAGCTGATTTTCTAAAGCTAATTGCTGCACCACCAGACTTTGATCGTTGGGAAATTCTAACGCCACCCGTTGATACAGTTGCAGTGCTGTTTGTCGTCCTTCGGGGAACCCAGTAAAGACATCAGCAACTTCGCGCAGTAGTTTGGAGGAAGGGTTAGGATCAGTTTGCAGTGCTTGACGGTAGAGCTTGAAGACTTGCTGGGTGAGGGTGGGGTTATTGGTGTACTTGCGAATTTCATTGAGCGATCGCGCTAAGGGCAAAATCGCGTCTGGCCTTCCCTGTAATACATCTAAAACCGCCAACGCTTGAGCTTGTTGTTGATTGGCAAGGTATGCTACAGCTAGTTCTTTACGGGTTTCAAACCCTATCTCGTTAAGTTTATTGGAGCGCTGCAACTGCGCTTCTAACACCTGTACCGCCCCTCCAGGGTTGCCTGTTTCTCGTAAGGTGCGACCGTAGGCTAGTGCTGCATACTCTGTAATGGCTTTGCCAGTGGAGCGATAGCGGTTAAACAACTCCAGTGCTTTAGGAAAATCCCCACTGTAACTATAAGTTTGAGCTGCATCAACGACTGCCTTTGGTGTGGGGTTGTTGTTCAGCACGATTTGGTAGTCTGCCAAGGACTCGCTTAAGCGTCCTTGATAAGAGTAGAGTAGAGCACGGTAATGACGACCTTCTGAGTCATTAGGATTTAACTTTAATAAAGTTGTCAGAGCTTCAATTCCTTTTAAGTTCCACTCAGGACGATAAGTAGCCAATATACCAACTGTCTTTAAAGCTAGTTGATTGTTGGTGTCTACCGCCAGTACTTGTTGATAAGCACTCCAAGCTTCGGGAATACGTCCGGCTTTGCGATAGGCGATCGCTAATCCTAACCTAACTTGCGAAGATTGCGGTTGACTTTTAAGGGCTTGCTGGAAGACTGCGATCGCATCATTAATCAAGCCTTTTTTTAAAAATCCAAAACCCTTTTGTGCCGATGCTGATAAGCTCTGTGCTTGAGCGGGGGCAATTCTGCCTAAAGGTGGCACAGTTAGCAAGTAAGTAAAAAGGAAAAATGAACAAGTAAAAAGAGAACGATATTTAATTTTTTTAGCTTTTCCCTTTTGCCTTTTATCTATATTGTTTTGACTCATTGAGTAATTCTCCCTCTGGGAGTGATACCAAATTCTGATTTCACCCTAATACCGAAGACTGTTTCTGAGAAATCATCACGCGCTTGAACCGAAAAGCCTAGCCGTAGATTGTCAAGAAATTTAAAATCATAGAACATTTCCAATACATCGGGACTATTTCCACGACGTAGCTGATCGTTAGAGAGAGCGCGTCCATAAGCTATTCCTACCCGGTCATCTGGGGTAAACAGATCCACAAGACTAGCTCCCAGGACGTAAGTATTTGCACCCTCTCCTAAAGTGCGGTTTTCGTAGTGACCATAGCGCCCAAATAAACCTAATTTCAGATTGGGAATAAAGACTTCGGCATTGATACCGTATGCTTCTTCGCGATCGTTTTTATCAGGGCCAAATTGATTGTTACCTCTGGCAATGCTATAGCTTTCAAGGAAGCTATCACCAACACCAGCGTCGCGATCGCTGGCATAAGTACCACGAATAATTGCATTGCCGTAACGGATGCCGATTTCACCAGCAAATCCATCTAAAGAAAAGTCACCGATTTTATCTGCTGATGAAAAGACTGCCGCTTTCGCTTCAATATTGTCGGTGACACTCCAATCAGCTAACAAACCAGTGCGTGAGCTAATCCCTGTCGCCGCTAGTGCTGGGTTAGTTTGAAATACCGGATTAAAGAATTGACTGGCTCCATCTTTAGCAAAGCTGTTGCGATCGAAATAAGACGTTAAATCTATTTGACCGATCACAAACCGCAGATTAGGTACTCCTGCTAGTGAAGTCGCCAAATAAAGCTCGTTGATGTTCAAACCATCGTTTCGGGAGTCATCAAAGTTGCGGTTGCTGCCTTGGCTTGTTAAGTCCAGGGTTGCTCCAATCAAAGCTTGAGGAGACAGTGGGTAAACGCCGCTGACTCTCGCCCGTGCTGAGGTGTCGCCACCTTGGTTAATATAAACTCCTTGGAATTGTAAAGAGGGTTCCCTTAAACTACTGCTAGGGAGCTGGCGGCGTTGTTGAGTAGTTATCGATGGGGTAACTGGCACTGCTGTGCTTGGAGTGGGAGTCGTATTAAGAAATGATGGTGTTGTCTGTGGATTGAGTAATTGTTGATTAAAAGTTGGTGCTACTCCTGGTGCAGTTGATTCTGGGGTTGCAGGCAAGTTGGGAAGTGGTGGCAGAGGGGCTGTTTGAGAACTGAGTAGTTGATTAAAAGTTGGTGCTACTCCTGGTGCAGTGAATTCTTGCGTTGCAGCCGAGTTGGGAAGTGCTGATAGAGGGGCTGTTTGAGAACCGAATAGTTGATTAAAAGTTGGTGCTGCTGGTGCAGTTGATTCTGGCGTTGCAGACGAGTTGGCGAGTGGTGGCAGTGGGGCTGAACTACTTGGTGGCTCCGAGCCGTTCATCTGTCCCTGCAATCCTAAATTAAGGTCAGAAGTATCCCCACCTGCTGCCACTCGTGGTGCAACAGAACTACGTGCTGCTGCCGGGGCTTTTCCAGTTACCTGCTCCTGGATGAAGACACTCTCCATTTGTTGGAGATCGTTGACTGGTTTGGGTTCCACAACTTTCAACACTGGATTAGCGATCGGTGTAACTGCTACACCAGTCGTTACGCGTGGAGGAGGCAATGTTTGCAACCCTGACTGAGATTGTTGACTTTTATCAACGGGTAATTCAGGCACTGGTAGCGGTTCTGCTAAACCCAATTGGTAGTCGATAGTCTTTAGCTGAGATGGGTTGACTTGAGCTGAAGATTTTTCGCTCACTGCCAGTACCCAGCAAATCGAGACGGCGACAGTACAAAGCAGTGGATAAACCTTGTGGTACTGGCTTGGAAAAGTAAATTTATAACAATCGAGTACTGTTTGCCTCATCAGCCTAGTTGGGTAACAACTACATATTTCGGTTATTCAATGTCGCTACTTTAGCAAAGGAAATGAGTATTAACCACTACATTGAATAAAATTTGCAATTTTAAACTAATTGATTAAGAGTCGATAAAACTTGTTATTTTTAAAAATAAATTGGGCATAATAGGTAAAAATCTGAGCTATTTGGAAATAAACCAAATAATCTACCCTTTATCATGGAAAATATTCATTTAAGGACTATTTTGACCAAATTAAAAGCTTTATCTCCTACTAATCTCCAGGCAGGTGTTTGCCTAATGCTTTTAGCTGCTAGTTATGGCTGTGTTCAAAAAGCACAAGAAAAGGTGGAAATGAAAATCGGAGATGTACAATCTATATCAAGTAAAGGTATATACAATATCGTCGGTAGTACCAATCTGCCCGAATCTAGCAAGATTACAGTGGCCGCTGTACGTTATTTGCGTCCATCATCAGGACAAACAGAAGCTTTACTGAATTCAGACACAAATACTAACCGTTCGATTCTGGCTCGTCAAATTGTGGAAGTGAAACAGGGAAAATGGGAGGCTGCGCTGAATCTGTGGCAAGTTTCACCCGATGGTAGTTTTCAAGAAGTCTGGCAAGAAAATCCAGCACAAATACGACTATTTCCAGAAGGTGGCGTTACATTTGTAGCTATTTTCGATCCTGCTACTCAGTCGGAACAGCCAGATAATCAAAACTCTCAAAAGTTGAAGTTAGAAAATCAACAGCTTGAAAAGCTTGAAAGCAAGTTGATTCGCTTTACTAACGAAGGTGAAAAATATTTACAAGTTAGCCAAACTTTAACAGTACCCATACCTACGGGGAAAACAATACCACCTCGTCGGCAATCGGAAGACTTGAATGGTGGTTGGGGAAACCGATATCAAATCCCGCCGCAATCCATAGCTTCTAAAAATACCTTACCTCCACCGATTAAAAATAGGCAAACGAATGCTTATCTGACTCCTTCAGAGTTTCTCCGGTGAGAATTATAGCGGTTCTCGGTTGATTAGGTACTAAACCCCACCTCAACCCCTTTCTTGCTTGCCAGGAGCTTGCTCTGATGTACCTCATTTAATTAGGAAAAGCTATAAACCTCTCCTAAGAAACCGTATTTGCTTAGGAGAGGGATAAGGGCATCAAACCCATATAAATACTTCTGTCTCTATTTACCCCTACCCTACTTCCTACTTGATTGAGGACGGGGTATTTTAATCTTCCATCGCTCTCTTTTTGATGGATAAAAATTGGAATACCAGCCTCAATATGAGCGCTGGCATCCAGATATTAATTACCCAATAACCACTAATTCAGTGGGCATTGATTTGAGTAAATTTTAAAGGACAGTATTATAGTAAATCTGGAATTTAGCTGGGGATTCTACTTCAGTATTTGTTGCTTGAGATGTTATTTGCAAATTCTCCTGCATTGCTTGCATCTGTAGCATCATCTCTTTAATTTGTTTTTGCAACTCTTCAAATTCTGATGGCATAATTGCTGTTTGATTTACTTCACGAGCAGTAATTTCTTTGATATTGTTGGGATTTTCTTGAGCATAGCCAAGAAAAGTTTGGGCAGATGCAAACGCAGAAGTAGCAGCAATATCTCTGATAGTAGTATTTTGTTGAGTTGCAACCTTTAATACAGGATTTACTGGCTGTGCGTGTATCTGCGTTGGGGTTTGCGCTCCAATAGGTTGAGATGCAGTTACTGCATTTTTTGAGATGAGAGCTTGGTCAAAAGGTGCCTCGTCATCTAAAAAAGCGCTTAATCCAGAAATTTGCAATCGAGGCTCGGAAACTTGCCATTCTTTTAGTAATGTCTCTTTTTGCTGTAGATGTTGTTCTAGATTAGATAATTCCTGCTGAATTTTCGCTGATTTAAAAGAAGAATTTCGCCAACCACAGAAAGCAAGTGCTGAAATTCCAGACCCTATACTAAGTGCTGTTGCAAAAACTACGTAAGGGATAGCAATATCTCTAAGCTTGCCATAAAAAATAGGTTCTTCCTGAAATTTGATAGCAATTTGTTTATCGCCTAGTGTCGCCAGAGGAAATGACATTAAAGAAAATACACTTAGAGAAGCGATCACAGGTGGTAGTAAAAACTTTTGCAGTGCAGAAAGTGTCATATTCAGAAAGCTTTTGTCAAATAAAAGACTATGAGTAGATTCAGCAGATATAATTACCGCTAATAACATCTAGCTTGTATAGAGTTTTCACGGTCACTCAATGTGTGTACTGCCTTAGTATCTAAATTATTCTCTATACGAGAGATGTTCAATAGATAACTCATGAAGAACTCAGTAAATTACGTAAATTTTTTGTAAATTAAGCAACTATCGCAAATTATCTAAAGGGGAATGCAAAACATATATAGAAGTTTATACATATTATCAGGCTAAGATTTAGCGTTCTTGACTTCCACTATCCAATTTTTGCGGATACAGAAACAAAAGTAGCAAAGTATTGCTCTAGAATTACTAGGATGCACAAATGCATGGAAAGTTAGTTAAGTAATACAAAGAACAGTCAAATAAATGCATTGTAATTAGAGTGCAAATATTTATCGTCGGCTAAAAATCACATTTACAAAAATATTTTTTAGCTAAAGATGCTGTAAAAGCTCCTTACTCGTAAAAAGCATCATATATTTTTTTGCTGATTCGACTTAGATATTGTATTGCCCTACCAGAAAAGTAATAATAGTATGCAAGTTATCGATAAAAATAGATTAAAAACAGTGAGATTACATAAGCAATTACTGATATTTTCCCTCAGTCTAATAGTATTTCTAATAATTATCTTGACAAAGACACCTGCTAGTATTCAGCTAGATGCTGTTAGGGCTGAGACGCAAACATCGCTACCATTTTCAACAAGTGGTAGAACAATTGTTGATGCAAAAGGCAAGGTCGTACTGCTCAGAGGCGTTAATTGGTTTGGTATGGAAACTGATACGCACGCCCCTCACGGTTTATGGCAACGAGATTATAAAGAAATGCTGGCACAGATTAAAAACTTAGGATATAACGTCATCCGGTTACCTTATTCTGTAGCAGGATTGCGATCGCTTAATGTAAGTGGCATTGACTATACAATTGGCAGCAACCAAGAACTTGAAGGTAAAACCCCCTTGGAGGTAATGGACTTAGTTATTCAGGAAGCGGAACGTCAAGGATTGCTAATTCTGCTCGACAGCCACCGCCTCAACGACCAGCAAATTCCAGAATTGTGGTATGGAGACGGCTTTACAGAAGCAGACTGGATCGATACTTGGACAATGTTAGCAATCCGCTACAAGAATCAAACTAACGTTATTGGCGCAGACTTAAAAAATGAACCTCATGGGAAAGCTAGCTGGGGTGATAACAATATAAGTACTGACTGGCGACTAGCAGCAGAACGTGCAGGTAATGCGATTCTGGGCGTTAATCCTAATTGGCTAATTGTTGTTGAAGGAGTGGAAAACAATGTCCCTGGTCAAAAACTGCCACAGCATTGGCACGGTGGAAATTTAGAAGGTGTCAAACGCTATCCAGTACGTTTATCTCGTTCTAATAAGCTAGTCTATTCTCCTCATGAGTACGGCGCTGGGGTGTACAATCAGCCCTACTTTTCTGCTTCTAACTTTCCTAAGAATCTGATTTCTCGCTGGCAAATAGGATTTAACTATATCGCTAGTCAGAATATCGCTCCCATCTTGATTGGGGAGTTTGGGGGACGGCAAGTAGACTTAAATTCCAAAGAAGGTATTTGGCAAAATGAGTTGGTAAAATACATTCAAAAAAATAACTTGAGCTTTACTTACTGGAGTTGGAATCCTAATAGTAGTGATACAGGCGGAATTTTATTAGATGATTGGCAAAGTGTTGATCTACCCAAGCAGCAATTACTGTCCCAACTGCTCCCACCTGTACAAGTTCAACCGCCAGTTCAACTGAGTAATCCTCCTGTTTCCCCAACTCCTACTCCTTCTATCTCTCCAACGCCAACTCCTTCTGTCTCCCTATCTACTACTAGTACTGGTCAACTAAAAGTCACTACTGAGAGCAATTCCAACTGGGAGACTGGATTTTGTGTCAGCTTCAAAATTACAAATCAGGGTAATACCAAGGTGAATAACTGGCAACTGGCATTTAACATGAATCAAGCTAACATTAATAACTTTTGGAACGCAGATTTTAAACAGCAAGGAGCTATACAGTATGTAGTGGCTCCTTTGGATTGGGGAAAAACAATTGAACCAAATCAAGTACGGGATACTGGGTTTTGTGCCAACAAACTTGGTTCTGACTACCAACCGCAGCAGATTAGCGCCGTCTCGATTTGAAGTCAAAGTTAAAAGGCGAATTTGTCATGATAGGAGAAATCACCTATCCCATTAACCATTGAGTATTAACTCAGTACACAAGATGACTGAAGCAACAGCAACTCGTCCCAATACCCACGTCCAGGAAACCAGGCCAACAATTCATTACCTGGTGGCAATGTCCCAACCAGAAACCCATCTGTTTGAGGTGACTTTACGCCTTGTGGATTACCACTCGCCGATTCTCGATTTAAAACTACCAGTGTGGACACCCGGTTCCTACTTAGTCCGAGAATATGCCAAGAATTTACAGGATTTTGAGGCTTTTGCAGAGGGTAAGCCTCTACCTTTGCAGAAGATCAGTAAAAATCACTGGCAGGTAGATAAAAAGGATGTTTCAGAACTAACTGTACGTTACCGCATTTTTGCGAATGAGCTATCGGTAAGGACTAATCACTTAGATGCTACCCACGGTTATTTCAACGGTGCAGCACTATTTTTTAGAATAACTGGCTGGGAGAACCAACCCATTCGCGTTACTATCGTACTACCACGCCCGGAATGGCAAGTAACTACTGCCTTACCACCCGTTGTTGAGGAAAAAAATACTTTTTTGGCTGGCGATTTTGATACTCTTGTTGATACTCCCTTTGAGATTGGTTGCCACCAATTGTATAATTTTGAGGTTTTGGGAAAACCCCATGAACTGGCAATCTGGGGGCAAGGAAATTTCCAAGCCCAGCAGATAATTGCTGATATTCAAAAAATTATTCAGGTAGAAGCACAGATGTTCGGCGGTTTGCCATATCAACGATACGTGTTTCTACTACATTTATTTAGCCAAGCTTTTGGCGGTTTGGAGCATAAGGACTCTTGCTCCTTAATTTATCAGCGTTTTGGATTTCGCGCTCAAGATAAGTACAATCGCTTTATCCAATTGGTAGCACACGAGTTCTTTCACTTGTGGAATGTCAAGAGAATTCGCCCAAAAGCATTAGAGGTTTTTGATTACGACCAAGAAAATTACACACCATCATTATGGTTTTGTGAAGGCACTACTAGTTACTATGACTTGTTAATTCCTTTGCGGGCAGGAATTTATGATGTTCAATCGTATTTGAATAATTTGGGCAAAGAAATTACCAGATATGAAATGACACCGGGGCGCAAGATACAAACTGTTTCTGAGTCGAGTTTTGATGCCTGGATAAAACTCTACCGCCCGGATGCCAATAGTGGTAATTCCCAAATCTCGTACTATTTAAAGGGAGAAATGGTATCGTTGTTGCTGGATTTACTGATTCGCTCTACTCACAACAATCAGCGCTCCCTTGATGACGTGATGCTGAAAATGTGGCAGCAATTTGGGCAAGATGAAATTGGCTATACCCCAGAACAGTTACAGGAAGTTATCGAATCTGTTGCCGGAATTGATTTGACTGATTTCTTTAAACGCTACATTGATAATACTGATGATTTGCCTTTCAATCAGTATTTAGAACCCTTTGGCTTGCAGGTGGTAGCCGATCAGCAGGAAGAACCTTACTTGGGCGTGAGAATAAATACAGAGAATGGGCGGGAGATCGTTAAGTTTGTAGAGACTGGTTCACCTGCACAAGTAGGAGGAATCGATGCAGGTGATGAGTTGTTAGCAATTGATGGGATTAAGGTAACTGCGGGTGGCTTAAGCGATCGCCTGAAAGATTACCAACCAAACGATAAAATTGAAGTCGCAGTTTTCCACCAAGACGAACTCCGTACTTATTCCATCATCCTCGCTTCACCACATCCCACTCGGTATCAGGTAAAGCCTGTTGAGCATCCTAACTCCACACAAGAGCAAAACTTTGCTGGATGGCTTAGAGTAGCGATCACAACTGTTTGATAAAGGGATTGGGCATGGGGCATTGGTAAGAGGCAGAGGGGCAGTTCTTGCTGGCAGCAGAGGGGAAGAAGTAATTTTTATTCTTCCCCCCGCCCCCTGCTCCCCTGCTTCTTCCCCACTCCCTACTATCTAAGCTGTTCTCACCGCCCCAGAGTAAATCAAACCCCGTTGCAGATCCAGGGTTATAATCGCTCCATCCCGAATCGCCTGCGTTGCCTGCTTCACGCCGACAATCACTGGCACACCGAGACGCAACCCAATTACTGCTGCATGACTTGTAAGACTTTCTTCTTCCGTAATAATGCCCGCAGCTTTCCGAATTGCTTCCACAAAATCGGCACTAGTGCGGGGTGCAACCAATATGTCTCCAGGATTAAAGTTACTCACATCCATACCAGTATTGGCCACCCGTGCGCGACCACTTACTGAACCTTGTCCTAGTCCAATTCCGTGACCTAGTACTGCCGTCACCACCTCTACCTTAATCAAATCTGTAGAGCCAGAAATACCCTGGAGTGTGCCAGCGGTCATCACTACTAAATCTCCCTGAGACAGTAACTGAAGTTCTTGAGCCACGTTAATCGCAGCTTGAAATGTTTGACCAGTGGAAGGTAATCCTAGCACCAACAACGGTTTGACTCCCCACACCATCTGTAGCTGCCGCGCCACATTTACATGGGGTGTCACTGCCAAAATCGGTGTACGAGGACGAAACTTAGAGACATTGCGAGCTGTTGCCCCCGTTTGCGTTAGGGTCATGATTGCTGCTGCGCCTAGTTGTTCGGCAATTTGACCCACAGCTTGACTAATAGCATTGGGAATGGAGCGTCGGGCATCTCTCGAAGAACGTAAGTTTAAATGTTGGGATTCTTCCTGCTCCATCCGCTCGGCAATTCGTGCCATCGTCGCCACTGCTTCTACTGGGAAGCTACCCACAGCAGTTTCATTGGAGAGCATTACCGCGTCTGTGCCGTCTAAAATCGCATTAGCCACATCTGACACTTCAGCGCGAGTGGGACGGGGATTGCTCACCATGCTGTCTAACATTTGGGTAGCAGTAATGATGGGAATTCCCAAGCGATTTGCTGTAGCAATTAGCCGTTTTTGGAGTACAGGAACATCTTCTGCGGGCAATTCCACCCCTAAGTCGCCTCTGGCAACCATCACCCCATCACACAAAGCCAGAATCGCCTCCATTTGTTCAATGGCTTCGTGCTTTTCAATTTTGGCAACCACTGGCACTTGCTTGCCTGTACTGGAAATTAATTCTTTAATTTCGATCATGTCCTGGGGATTGCGGACAAAGGAAAGTGCCACCCAATCGACACCTTGATCTAGACCAAACATCAAATCCTCTCGGTCTTTGTCGGTCATTGCCTTAATTGACAGGTAAACGCCAGGAAAGTTTACGCCTTTGTTGTTAGAAAGTTTTCCAGGCACGGTGATCCGACAATGTAAATCACCTTTGTCTCGGTTAATCTCCTCGACTACCATTTCTACTCGTCCATCATCGAGGAGAATTTTTGCACCAACCGGGACTTCTTCGGCTAAATAATCGTAGGTGACGCAACTAATTTCCTGGCTGCCGACAACTGGACGATTTGTCAAGGTGAAGCGATCGCCTTTTGCCAAAACTATAGACCCGTTGTCAAACTTCCCCAAGCGAATTTTTGGGCCCTGCAAGTCTTGGAGAATAGCCACTGGCTGATTTAATTCAAAAGCGGTTTGCCGAATTAAGCGAATACTACGCTGATGGTCGGCATGAGTTCCGTGGGAGAAGTTTAGCCGCAGTGTCGTGGCTCCCGCTTCAATAATTGCCTTGAGCATTTCAGGACTGCTAGTGGCGGGGCCAATAGTAGCGACAATTTTTGTCCGGCGTAAAGAATCTCTTAATTGCATAGGGGCTGAAGTTAGGGAGCTATCTGGGAAGTCATCGTAACTTAAATGGCATCTCCTTTTCAGTCACTGCTATATCAATAGATATAAGCAGTTAGAGAGGGTTTATGGGAGAGTGGAGGCTGTGGGATAGACTAGATATAGTACATCAATCTTGTATCCATCCTTCCAACAAAGGAGTTTATCCCATAAACTTCTTGCCAATTGTCATACCCTACTTATCAGTAAAGATTAGTTCTTGTTTGGAATCATAGCGTTATTCATCTACTGATATACAAAGCTATGAATAAATATTGCTATACAAAACTTTACAAAATTTTATTCTTCCCTAATATTTATCGTATATTTGTAATGTTTGATTAAGAAGGAGTCAATGTTAGAGATGATCACATCGGAGGCACGAAAGCCACTGACAATCCCGCCAAAGGAATTTTTAGCGCCTCCTGGTGATTTCAATCCCACGCTACTGCTGTTTTTAGTAGCTGTAGCAATGCTGGTGTTATCTAACTTTGGTTACTGGCTTTGGGAATGGCCGCACTGGCTTTGCTTTAGCGTTAACACTATTGCTTTGCATTGTGCTGGGACAGTAATTCATGATGCTTGTCACCAATCAGCTCATCGCAACCGGGTAATGAATGCGATGTTAGGGCATGGCAGTGCATTGATGCTAGCTTTTGCTTTTCCAGTATTTACGCGGGTGCATTTACAGCATCATGGACATGTTAATCATCCCGAAGACGATCCAGATCATTATGTCTCTACGGGTGGCCCATTATGGCTGATTGCGGTGCGATTTTTGTACCACGAAGTGTTTTTCTTTCAACGGCGACTGTGGCGGAAATATGAGCTATTAGAATGGTTCATCAGCCGCTTAATTGTCGGTGTAATTGTTTATATATCAGTGCAATACCACTTTTTGGGTTACATTCTGAATTTTTGGTTTATACCAGCTTTTGTGGTGGGGATAGCACTGGGATTATTTTTTGACTATTTGCCCCATCGTCCTTTTGCGGAGCGCAATCGCTGGAAAAATGCTCGCGTCTACCCAAACAAAGTTCTCAATATCCTGATTATGGGACAAAATTACCACTTAATTCATCATTTGTGGCCTTCTATTCCTTGGTATAATTATCAGCCCGCATACTATGTGATGAAGCCCCTATTAGATGAAAAAGGATGTTATCAAACTTCAGGATTGTTGCAGAAAAAAGACTTTTTTGAGTTTGTTTATGACATCTTTCTAGGAATTCGGTTTCATCATCAAAAAGAATAGAGTTATTGCATAAAGCGATACCTACGGCGGGCTGCGCCAACGCGTCAAAAATCTCTGATTTCAACAACCACACCCGGAGCGATAGTTGCTAGGACAGGGCGAACACTGGGTATCAATGGAAGTAAATCAGGTAGGCGATTACTAGAGGCTACCAGAACAACGACCGCAACTCCAGCCTGTTGGAAGTTTTGCTGATATCGTAAGTTTTGGTCTGTTGTGAGGATAATCGTGAAACTCTCCTGGATTATCAGTTGCAACAGTTCGCCATTCTTTTTGCCTGACCATCCCATTTCTACAACTGTGCGTACCTCATAATCAGTGAGTTCACGTTTTAAAGGTCGTGCAACACACTCATCAAGCAGAATTCGCATAGGCGGTCAGCATTTCCTTTGCTAATTCGAGAGCGGCGATCGCTTGCTGACGGCTGACACTGGGAAAGTGATCTAAAAACTCATCCAGTGAGTCACCCGCTTCTAGATAATCGAGCAAGGTTTTTATCGGCACACGAGTACCAACAAAAACAGGGGTTCCCCCCAATATGTCGGGATAGCTATGAACAACACGCGATGTGGATGCCATATAGTTAGCTTGTCAGCTACAGACTACCTTCTGATCCTAACTCTCGTCGTCTCGTAAATCTCAGCATATATTTTATTCCCCCTTGCAAAGGGCGATCGCGAGAAAAATGCCCGCGTCTACTCCAACCCAATTCTCAATATTTTGATTATGGAACAGAATTACCACTTAATTCATCATTTGTGGTCTTCTATTTGCAACAAAACGTAATGTGCGATTACTGTCGTAATAGAAGTGATGCAATTACATAAAAAATTATTGGCAAAAAGTTAATTTATACAAAAAGTTAATTTATAGATATAGCATATAGTTTTTTTCCTAAAAGCTTTGATCACTAACCATAAGATGGTGTATAGTCTCTTGTTAACTAAATACAGAGAGATTCTGTCTATGATTCGAGATTTAGTGCAGGTACGCCAAACACCAGCTTCCATCATAGAAAATTGAAACTTATGAGAAAAGCTTGGCTACCATCTGCAAGTTATAATCTTTGGTCTTTATCAGATTCACGAGTGGGTCAAGAATTCTGGTTTTGTGATACGAAGCGAGGCTTTAACAAGGTTCGTCAGAAAGAGCCTCAAGTTAAAGCTCTCTTAGAAGACAATAAACATCAGCGAATTGGTAAATTAGCACAAGCGGGAATTTATGAATTTTATCAAAACCCCCAACTTTTGTCACAGTCTGAAGGTGTAGAAAAAGTTGCAGCTATTTTAAAACTCAATCAAGAGCCAGAAGAAGTTCAAGAGCGAATCATTGGTATTCTGAAGAACTATTGTAAAGAACCTATTTTAGTTGGCAAGAAAATCATTCAGTTGAGCAAAGGCGATGAGGGATTTCCTTCACCGATAATTATCCAAGAGGGTAATTATTCTTTCAATCTATATGCACCAACTGACTGCACTTTTAAACAGCCAGATGGTACTATTCATATTTTAGATTTCAAAACAGGTAAATCAGACTTTGACCGACGACAGGCTTATGTCTACCTGTTAGCAGCTAGCTATCTCTATCCACAACAACCATCTGTTGCCTCATTCTACAACTTAGAAACTGGCTTGATATCTGACATAATTACAGCCACTCCTGAACAACTCAAATTTGTGCAGATAGAGCTAGCAGATATAGCAAAGCGATATGAGCTTGAAAAAATGCATTATGGCGAAAACCCAAATGATTTTGCCAAAATATTTCCTCCCAATCCTGGTAGTGCCTGTAGGTACTGTACCTTTAATTCCATTTGTGAATTTTCTGTAAGTGAGGTTTCTAGGTGATTGCTACTGCAACTATTAGTCAAACAAAAGCTTTATCTTCTAGCGAGATTTTTCGTTTAAATTTTTCAAATCTTAATATAATGTGCTTTCAACTGAAACCTGATATCAAACATGAGGAAGGCATTAGTTTGAGTTTTCATCTTAGTCGGATTTTACCTCACATAGTCGTTATTTGGGATAAGCCATATTTTTATGCTATTGGTAAATCCAATAACTCTATGTCTCTGCGGGATTTTGGGCTAGAGTGGGAATCTATACTAGAACAAATTGCTGCGGAAGGAATAAAAGACTTTAGTGATCGCACTTGGCAGTTTCAAGAAGTTCCACTCACTAAAACAGTCTCAGCAAATGTTATTTCTCTACTAGCTTATCAGGTATTAAAGACATCTAAACCATATCCCTTTTCATCCATAACTGCTTTGTCTAAAAATGGTGTGCAAGTAAGACGTGAGGCAAAATTTTGGGCAGAACCTATCGAAATATATGGAACTTTACAACCAGCTATTACTTTAACAATGAAAAGTAAATTTTTGTTAACAAAAACTTTGGCTGAGTTCTATCTTAATCATCCTGAAAAGGATAATCTAGAGAAGCTTTTAATTGATCTGAATGTTCGCTCTATTTCTGGTGATATCCAAGGTAATGGTACTATCACCCAGCTTATTAAAGAACCTTCGTTAATACACAAGCAAAAACTTATTGAGAAAGCCACGAATGAAATTAGTAAGAAAGCTCTGCAAGATGAGCTATCTGATAAATTCCTGGTGGCTGTTAAATTTGGTAAAGGTAAAAAGCTGTATGAATATGGCATGACTGCTTTGCGTCCCTGCGTTACATCTGAAACAGCTAGTAGGTTTGGGGTTAATTGGGGAGAATTACTCAAGCAAACCAAAATTCTTTACAAAGAACGAACAAAATTATTAGTTATCTATAAAGAAGAAGCTGAAAACGCTTTAAATAATTATGGATTTGAGTTAGGACTCAGCATCAATAGCCGTCACTATCCAGAGTTGTTTTGGCAATCACAAGTTCCAATTGAAGATACACCCTTGCTATTTGGCAACGGAGTTATTAGCGCTCAAAGTAAAATTCTCACAGGTCTTTCTAGAGGTGGTGTTTACCGCCGCTATTATAAATTTTCTGACCCATCCAGACCAATTCGGATTACTGTTCTGAATCTTTGTGAGGTGGGGTTTGATAACTTTCTACAAAAACTTAAAGAACGGTTAAAAAGCTATAAATTTGAAAGCCTATTTGTTAGCAAATCAATATCGCTAAAAAACTTAAGTGATACACAGGCAAGAGCAAAAGTTGAGGAAGTAGTCAATGAATTAATGGAAATTAAACCTGAAATAGTTTTGGCGTTTTTGCCTCAGAGCGATCGTAACGCTGATGAGGAAGAGGGTGGTAGTCTTTATCACAAAATATATGATCTATTGCTTAGTCGCCAGATAGCTAGCCAGATGATTTATGAAGATACATTGAAAAATCCTGATTATTATAAAAATATTCTCAATCAGGTGGTTCCAGGAATTCTCGCCAAGCTAGGTAATTTACCTTTTGTTCTGGCTGAACCTCTAGAAATAGCCGACTGTTTCATTGGATTGGATATTTCCAGAGAGTCTAAAACAAAACTTTCTGGAACAATGAATGCTTGTGCTAGTATGCGTCTTTATGGGAAGCAAGGAGAATTTATTCGCTATCTGCTAAAAGATACTTTGATTCAAGGTGAAGAAATTCCTAAACAATTTCTAGAAGGACTGTTACCAAAAAAAGAATTTGAAGGAAAAATAGTACTGATTTATCGTGATGGGCGCTTTTGCGGACAAGAAGTTGCTAATCTCCTAGAATGGGCTGAAGCTATTGGCTGTAAATTGATATTAGTAGAGTGTAGAAAATCTGGTATTCCTCGACTATATAATTTTGTTAATAAAACTATAGCTGCACCAGAAAAAGGTTTAGCATTGCGTATTTCTTCTACTGAAGCAGTTTTGGTAACAACTGACGTAACTGAAAAGATGGGACTGGCTTATCCTTTACGCTTGACAGTTATCACTGGAAACCACCCAGCTTTAATTTCTCCTCCCATAGAACAGGTAGTTGAAACCACTTTAAAACTCACCTTGCTGCATTATGGAGCATTAAAAATGCCTCGCTTGCCAATGCCAGTATATGGAGCGCATAAGATGGCAAAACTGCGATTAAGGGGGATTTATCCAAGCAGTATGCTAGAGGGCGATTGCCAGTTTTGGCTGTAGAAATAACCTAAATATTTGTTAATACAATTCAGTTAGAGCCAAAAACTAAAAAGCACGTAGATTGTTCTTACCCAACAGCCTCTCGTCCAGTGAAGATTTTCCCATGCCAACAGCATCTTTTATGGTCAATACTAACGCACCGCTTTAAAATGCTGAACCTGTTTGACGTTTTCACAACTTGACTTGAAGTATTTTATCTTTACTTCATTGGCTGATTGGAGAGTGGCGTAGACGTAGGCCGTCATAGACATCGCTGCTTGACAAAATTACATCATGGTCAAGGCTAACCTTCAGAGTCAACTGAGTGCGATCGCAGAACAGTATCACTATTGTTACATTGTCGCATTAGGTTTGACTGCAATTGTCCAATAATGAAATGTTTCACGTCCAATCCGATCGCTATTCTCACGGTAGATTTTTCGCAAGCCTTCATAAAATGCTTGCGCTTCATTCTCCAATCCAAATGTTATTAAACACTTTAAGATACGGGTGATCCGAAGATAATTGTGGTTAAATCTACAGACCCATTCGCCTTTACGATTCGGATAGTCTTCTGACTG
>NZ_DASQZC010000212.1:0-1992 GCF_035638895.1 Nostoc sp.
TCAGGAGTGCCGCCGATATTCGTCCCGCCAAATAACACATAGCTTTGCCCAGAAGCAGAGCCGTTGGGGGAGGCACCATAAGCCCCGATAATCAGGTCGTCGAAGCCGTCATTGTTGACATCTCCGGCACTGCTGACAGAAACGCCTGATGCGTCACCCCCTGCGATGCCGTTGATGCTGAAGCCGTTAGCGCCGTTGAGGGTAAAGAGGTTGAGAGTAGAGCTAAAGCCTGTGTTGCCAAATACCACGTAGCTCTGCCCAGAAGCAGAGCCGTTGGGGTCGGCATTGGGTGCCCCGATAATCAGGTCGTCGAAGCCGTCATTGTTGACATCTCCGGCACTGCTGACAGATTCGCCTGAGAAGTCATAGTCTGCGATGCCGTTGATGGCGAAGCCGTTAGCGCCGTTAAGGTTAGAGAGGTTGAGAGTGGCGCCAAAGCCTGTGCTCTTGCCAAATACCACATAGCTCTGCCCAGAATTGATATAGCCGTTGCGAGAGGCGACATATGCCCCGATAATCAGGTCAGCGATGCCGTCGCCGTTGACATCTCCGGCACTGCTGACAGAATAGCCTGAGGTGTCATTCGCGGCGATGCCGTTGATGGTGAAGCCGTTAGCGCCGTTGAGGTCTGAGAGGTTGAGAGTGGCATCAAAGCCTGTGCTTTTGCCAAATACCACGTAGCTCTGCCCAGAAGCGGAGCCGTTGGGGTCGACACCGGATGCCCCGATAATCAGGTCAGCGATGCCGTCGTCGTTGACATCTCCCGCACTGCTGACAGAAATGCCTGAACCGTCACCCGCTGCGATGCCGTTGATGGTGAAGCCGTTAGCGCCGTTGAGGTCTGAGAGGTTGAGAGTGGCGTCAAAGCCTGTGCTCTTGCCAAACACCACGTAGCTCTGCCCTGAATATAAGCCGTTGGGGGAGGCATAGGGTGCCCCGATAATCAGGTCAGCGATGCCGTCATTGTTGACATCTCCGGCACTACTGACAGACCAGCCTGAGTAGTCAACTGCTGCGATGCCGTTGATGGTGAAGCCGTTAGTGCCGTTGAGGTTAGAGAGGTTGAGAGTGGCGTCAAAGCCTGTGCTGCTGCCAAACACCACGTAGCTCTGCCCTGAATCGTAGCCGTTGGGGTCGGCAAGTCTTGCCCCGATAATCAAGTCGTCGAAGCCGTCATTGTTGACATCTCCGGCACTGCTGACAGAATAGCCTGATGCGTCACCCGCCGCGATGCCGTTGATGGTGAAGCCGTTAGTGCCGTCGAGGTCTGAGAGATTAAATGATGAAATAACCATGATTTTCTTCTATGTTTATAGAGACGCGATTAATCGCGTTTGTACTATTTAGGCGAACTACGCTTGCACCACAAAATCTAATGCAACCAGAGTTGGCGCACCAGTTAGAACCGCAAATGGACCACCGATGCCAAAACCAGCCACGCTACCATTAGAGTTGTAGAACAACTGCCCAGTTACAGGGTTGTAGACAATCACAGCAGTGCTGGCTGCCCCTAAAGACGTGACTTCAAAGTTACTAGCATTACTAAAACCGGTTCCGACAGCAGAAGTAATTGCACTAAAGGTAGTCTTATCCAGTACAATCTTGTCACCTTGGGACTGTTTGAAATCAGAGATGGTATCTAAAGCAATAGCAGAACTGTCAAAGCGAGCATTGGTATCGTAAAGGAATCTGTCAGCACCGACGCCACCGACAAGGGTATCATTGCCAGCACCGCCGATGAGGATATCATTGCCAGCACCGCCGTCGATGGTGTCGTTACCAGCTTTGCCGTCGATGATATCCTTGTTAATTGTGCCGATGAGAGTATCTGCACCGGGAGTTCCTGTCACCTCAGGAGTGCCGCCGATATTCGTCCCGCCAAATAACACATAGCTTTGCCCAGAAGCAGAGCCGTTGGGGGAGGCACCATAAGCCCCGATAATCAGGTCGTCGAAGCCGTCATTGTTGACATCTCCGGCACTGCTGACAGAA
>NZ_DASQZC010000213.1:0-21170 GCF_035638895.1 Nostoc sp.
AAAAACTCATGAAATTGCAGGTCAAATGTTTGACAATGAGTATGACGGGAGCAATCTCAGTGATAGAGGGCATGACAGCCCGTAGTCAAACTGGTGGATACACAGTGGAACGTTTTATATTTAATTGCACCTAGCTACTTAATAGTAGGTAGTCTATCTATTTGTTCTTGGAAGCGTTTTATTGTAGTATCATTTGGAACATCAGAGTTTTTCTTTTAGTACATTATCCACAAGTAAAGATTGTGTCTAACAAAATACTTTCCATTATTGTTAGTACATACTTCTATTTCTATATCATCCACATAAACAAACTGACGAGTCACTACTCTAACTTCACCTTCAGCCATTGGTTCTAATTCCTCCCAAGTTTCAACTTTAACTTTATTTTTATAATTACTATTTAAAGGTTGATTTTTATAAATATTTTATACTGGAATAGGATCATCTTCTAATGCTTCTAAACTTGATGTATTCTCATCGACTCCTTCTTTTTTATCTAAAATTAATTCTAATTGTTCTCTACTAAATGCCATAAGTTCTATTCCAGCTATAGTCTGACGGTTTGAATGTTCCATGAAGTAAACTAAACTATCAAATGGAGATAAATCTATTCTTAAACCGTTGTATTGAGTTTCCCAGAAACCAAATTTACCTGAAGATTTAGGATAAGTTTTATATTCTTTCCACTTTAGTGAACTAGCATTTTTATTAATGTTCTTGAATGCAGTTCTAATACTTCCAGATAATCCTTTCATCCTATAAACAGGATATACTAAATATATTGTTGGTGGTTCTTCATCTGATATTGGATCGAAGCCAACTATCATAACATTGAACTTGGCTAGCTGCTGAAGACTTTGCTGTAAAGCAGTTTCGGCTGGAGTTATTTTTTTAATTGGTACTACTACTTTAGACCAATTAAGGGGTGGTTTATATAACTTGATAAACTCATTTTCGAAATTTGATAGATTTTCTATATCACTACTAGAAGTCAACCAACTAATACTAAGAGTATTTTTGCGATTAAATCTTTTTAGCTGATTAAATCTATGATGTGCTTTCCATCTTTCAACTAAATTAATAGTTCTACCTACATAAATAATCTGGTCTTTACTGTCAAATACAAAGTAGATAGCTGCACAATTAGGAAGACGGTCTTTGTCCAATAAATAAACTGATGGTAATTCAGATATTTTGATGTTTTCTAGCAAAATTAGACACCCATAAATAAAAGAATAATATATATTTTGAATTATATTTTATAGAAACATCAAAGGCTATTTAATAAAAACCGCAAATTTACGCAAATCTACGCCAACTTATCCGCGTTTTACTGCATACATCTGCGGTTTGAAAATCCTTAATGAACTAAACTAACTCGATCGCACTTTTCCTCAAGTCTCCAGATTCCCCACGCTTCCAGATAAAAATATCACCCTCCGTCCTTAAAAACCAGCTTTTGCGACTCCAAAACCAGCTTTTGCGACTTAAAAACCAGCTTTTGTGACTTAAAAACCAGCTTTTGCGACTCCAAAACTAGCTTTTGTGACTTAAAAACTAGCTTTTGTGACTTAAAAACCAGCTTTTGCGACTTCAAAACCAGCTTTTGTCAAAGGATTTCAGCAAATCTACTCCCATTTTTCCTGTCTGCTAAGTTTTCTTCAATAAAAAAACGCAAATATACGCATTCCGACGCAATTTTCAGCGTTTTTATACGTATAAATGCGATAAAAGTAGAAACAATTCCAGCTTTATTTAATGGGCGTTGCTGAATCTAGGGATGAATATCTCACGCAAAGGAAAATTCAATAAAATCATCCCGCATTTATGCAACATCATTTAATGCACTAATGCGATCGCACGTTTCGTCAACGCTTCAGCAGTCAATCCATTAAACGCCATCAACTCTCCAGCACTGGCTGTAGTTTCGCCACGTTTCCAAGCAAAGGTGTCGCGCTTGGCTGTACTCCGTAACAGAATTGGTTCTAGCATTCCCGCCGCACCACCAGTAACAGCAATTAACGCATCACCATCAAATAATTCGGCAAATTTCGCATCATCCAAGAAACCGCCTTCGGGTTCAGAACAGGTATCCCATGCGGTATCATGGCTACGGTATAATTGCCGAGGATTGATGACAGAAACTATCTTCGCGCCAATACCTTCAGTTTCTAAGAAAGCAGCAGCTTCAAATACTGGCATTAATGTTAAATCGCCAATCACAGCAAATACAACTTGTTTATCGCCAGCGACTTCATGTAATAGCACTGCACCATCGCGCAAGCCTTGACGAGTTTGTTCTAAAGTTGTGCGAATTGGCAATGGTGATTTACTTGCAGTAATCACAATTCCTTTATTCTTAGTTTTCAACGCCCAATCATAACAAGCTTGAATACTATTAGCATCAGGCGGAAATAACGGGAAAACATTTCCATTTCGCATCAACGAAGCAAAGTAAGCTTCAATTTCTGGACGTTGGTGAGTCCAACCGTTGCGCCCTTGCTCTAATGCACCTGCTGTGAATAAAGTAATAGTCGAGGGAGTTTTACGGCGCAATTCTGCCATTGCTTGGGTTACAGTTTGCCAAATTGGTAATCCGTTGATGGCAAAAGATTCATAGGAACACCACAAAGTTCTTGCACCCATTAATGCTAAACCCGCAGCTAAACCGGCACAAGCATCTTCACTCAATGGTTCATAAACTTGTCCATTTGGTGCTTGATTATATAAGTCGTCGGTTGTGGGATGGATAATCTTTAACGCTTGGTTGATGTTGGCAATTCCTGATGCTTCGTTACCATCGGCGTTGGTGACGAGGAAATTCTGATCTTTATTTCCAACTACTCCTACTAATCGTCCCATCGCGGTTGTGGAAACTTTGGCTTCACTTCCAACTGCATATTCTTCTAAAGGTAATTCGCCTAATTCTGGTAATGGAAATTCAAATTCTGTCACTACAGTTTTTGCTGCTGGGCCACCACCGGCGCGTTCTGCATTTGTTCTAACTAATTGCCAAGCTTCGGCAGACAAAGCACGGGTTTGCAATGCACTAACAATATGCGGTGCATCTAGCGTATCTTTAGGATAAAGGTTGTGAGATTTTGCACCCAGCGCGTGAACTCCTGCACCTTTGAGTTGTTTAATAATGAAGACGGTAAGTTTACCACCGAGTGCAAAACGCGCTGCTTTATCTACACCCGAAAGTACTGCTTGAGTAAATGCTAGGCGTTTCTCAAAGGAAAAGGCGGTACTATCAACGTAATCCCCTGGTTGATTTTGATCGTCAAAGTCTTTGGCATCCACTAACACCACTTCATCAAAACCGTTACCTTGCCAATATGCCTGCATCTGTTCGTTGGTTTTTAGAGAAACCATGCTGTGATGTTCTTGGCTGTAACCGTTCCACACCAACACCGGTAAGAAGTTGGTGACAGCAGGATAAGCTGTATGGAAATGCGCGATCGCACTTACAATATAAGGCTCACCCAATCCACCATCCCCAACTGTAAAGGGGAACAACTTATCTTTGTGCAACAGTGCAGCCGCCATTGCAAAGTGTTGCCCTTGTCCCAAAGGCCCCGCAGGTGCGAGAATACCGGGGATAAAACCAGAAAGATGTCCTAAAAGTCCGTGCTTTTCTCGGAAGCGATCGCGCAATTCTTGGACTGTAAAAATTCCCATATCCTCTAGCGATCGATCCAAGAACATGGCACTATAAAATCCGGGGGCGTGGTGTCCCACTTCAGTAATAATGTTTTTGTATCCCAGCATGACAAAAGATGCATAAGCTTCTGCTTGGCTGGCGAATCCGCCGGGATGCCCAGAAGCTTTACTAGCAGTAACTTGCAAAGTTAGGTAGCGTAAGGCATCAGCAGCAAGTAAAGTTTGATATACAGCTGCTTTATCTGTGGGAGATGCGATCGCTATTTTTCCCGACTCAATAGCAGGTGTTGCACCATAAGTTTCAAAATCGGGTAAAACTTCACCAAAATATTGAATTCCTTCAGAAAAATTGGGAAGCGCTGAAGATGCCTTTGCGGAGATTGCAGTCATGCTGAGTACCTTTTGATGATGAAATGAAACTGTAGATGCTCGTTGAATTTAACAAAAATTTTACATCTTTCAGGTTTTAACAGTTTATTGCTTTTTTGCAACGTTAGAATAAGTACTTTAAATGGTTACGCAACCAAAATTTTAGTTAGTTTAAGTAGCAAAAAAATATTTAAGTAGCAAAAGAAATTTATGAAATTACCAAATGGCCCACAAATCCCAGCCATTTTACAGATGGTGCGTTGGATTGCCAATCCCATGTCATTCATGGAAGATTGCGCCAAAAGTTATGGGGAGACTTTTACTATCAGATTAGACAAAAATCTTCCTCCTATGGTGATTGTCAGCAACCCCCAAGCGCAACAGCAAATTTTGACAAATGATACCAAGGAATTAGAAGCACCTGGCGATGTGAATCAGCTGTTTGAACCTTTACTGGGCAAGCATTCTGTGATTACTATCAGTGGTGCAGAACACCAGCGCCAACGGCAGTTGTTAATGCCTCCCTTTCACGGCGAAAGAATGCGAAACTATAGTCAGGTGATTACCGATGTTACCAAGCAAGTTATCAGCCAATACCAGATAGGTAAACCCTTCAATATTCGGTCTGCGACTCAAGCTATTACCCTGCGGGTGATTATGCAAGCTGTATTTGGGCTACATGAAGGGACTCGCGCCGAAAAACTACAGCAATTTTTGGGCGATCTTTTAGAAAAGGCCAGTTCTCGGTTAAGTGTGGCTTTGCTTTATTTTCCAGCTTTGCAAAGAGATTTTGGCCCGATTAACTTCTGGGGAAAGCAGATGCGCCTTCAGCAACAAGCTGACGAACTCATCTACGAGGAAATTCGGGAACGTCGAGAACAACCAGATTCATCACGCACAGATATTCTTAGCTTACTCATGGCTGCTAGGGATGAAGCAGGTCAACCCATGACTGATGAAGAGTTGCGCGATGAATTGATGACTCTGTTAGTCGCTGGTCACGAAACCACAGCGACAGCCTTAGCCTGGGCATTCTACTGGATTCACAAACTACCATCAGTGCGCCAAAAGCTACTGCAAGAATTAGATAGCTTGGGCGATAACCCAGATCCTGGCACCGTTTTCAAATTACCTTATCTCAACGCTGTTTGTTCCGAGACATTACGGATTTACCCAGTAGGTATACTAACTTTTCCTAGAGTAGTAAGAACACCCTTCTCGCTGGGCGGTTATGAATTAGAACCGAGTACAGTCCTAATTGGTTCTATTTATTTGACTCACCATCGAGAAGATATTTATCCAGAACCTAAGCAGTTTAAGCCAGAACGCTTTTTAGAACGGCAATTTTCCCCTTATGAATATTTGCCCTTTGGGGGTGGTGCTAGGCGTTGTATTGGTCTAGCATTTGCCCAGTTGGAAATGAAGCTAGCACTTGCCGAAATCCTTTCCAGCCTTGAATTAGAACTAGTTGACAATGGTGAAGTGCGACCTAAACGCCGTGGTTTAGTGACAGGCCCAGATCGTCCCATTGAGATGGTTGTCACGAGTCAACGTCAGGTTAAGTCCCCCATTCTCCAGACAACAACTGTTTGATGCTGCGGGGTTTAATGGTTGCATTCAGCAAATCTTCAATCATCTATACATTTAGATAGATTTTCAATGCTTTTACATAATCCCTCATAGTCCTTTTTTAATGGAGGCTATGGGGGATTTGAATATATGCATCTATAAAAAAAAGGATTTTAAAATTGCCATTTTACACCATGATACGACATTCGTATATAACTAAAAGATGTAATTTAACTATACATCCACCGAAACTATATTTAATAAGTTTTTTCGATAAATGCTTTTAAAGATTCAGAAAAAATATTATTATTGTCCTTGTAAAAATTAATGATGTTTATTTACCAATAGGTTTGAATTAATAGGAGTATTCCGATAAAATTTTCCGAAGTTTTTTTAAGATTGCTCTAATTGCTTCCTTAAAAAGAAGAGTTCGAGAGGCTAAAGCCTTACTTTGCGCGTATTAGGTTATTTGCAGTTTACTAAACCCTAAAGGTATCGAATAAACAATGAGAGTATTTAATAATTTACGCACACCAGAATTGCTACAAACTCTGCAATTAATTGCTCACCCCACAAAATTTTTAGAAAATAATACTGCTAAGTATGGTGATACTTTCACAGTCAAGGTAATGGGTTTAAAGTCGCCACCAATAGTATTTTTTAGCCATCCCCAAGCAATTAGTGATTGTTTTGCTATACCTGCACAAAAGTTAGATTTTAAGAAAGCAACCCATGTCTTTAAACCCTTATTTGGAGAAAATTCTATTGTCTTTCAAGAAGCGCGATCGCACCAACAACAACGGCAGTTATTACTACCAGCATTTCATGGCGATAATTTAAAATCTTATGGACAAGCAATTTGTCAAATAACTGAAGATATTACACAAAATTGGACATCAGGTACAGATATTTGTATACACAGTGTAATGTCAAATATAACTTTAGAAATTATTTTACAAGTGGTATTTGGTATTACTCATGGTGCGCGTTACCAAGAATTAAAAGAAAAATTGAGTTCTTTGTTAGAAGACGTAACTAAACCTTGGTATTCTAGCTTGTTTTTCTTTCCTTCGCTGCAAAAAGATTTAGGTACATGGAGTCCTTGGGGAATTTTCCTCAAAAGACGAGAGCAAATTGACAAACTCATTTATGCAGAAATTTCTGAAAGACGTTTGCAAAATAATGCTGCGCGTACAGATATTCTCAGTATGCTGATGTCAGCGCATGACGTAAATGGACAAGAAATGACAGATGAAGAATTACGTGATCAACTAGTTTCATTATTGCTGTTGGGTTACGAAACTACATCTGGTGTATTAGCCTGGATATTTTATTTAATTCACTCTCACCCAGAGGTAAAGCATCGGCTAATGCAAGAACTAAACACCTTGGCTGATCTCACAAACCCTGAAGCAATTACACAGTTACCTTATCTTACCGCCGTCTGTCAAGAAACACTGCGAATTCATCCTATTGCTTTAATTTGTACACCGCGAATGGTAAAGGATAGCGTGGAAATTATGGGGCATAAATTTACATCAGAAACAGTTTTAGTTCCTTGTATTTATTTAGCGCATCGCCGAGCCGATACTTACCTAGAACCAGAACAGTTTCGTCCAGAAAGATTTCTCAACCAAAAGTTTTCACCTTATGAATATTTACCCTTCGGTGGGGGTTATCGTGGTTGCATTGGTGCGGCATTTTCCATGTATGAACTAAAATTAGTAACAGCCATAATATTATCCCATTTTGAACTAAGCCTTACTGATAAACGTCCAGTGCATCCAGTCCGTCGTGGTATTACAATTGTCCCAAGCGGCGGTGTAAAGATGGTTGTTACTAAAAAGGCAAAACTTAAAAAACAAACAATACTTTCTACTTGATTATTCAATCCTCCGGCTTGCATATACCGCAATGTAGATTCGCTTGTTAGTACCTAGCCCTTACAGTAACTAGTAAGAGGAAATTTAGGAGATTACTAATTCATGCCTGATGAGAATCGGTTGGAGGAAAAGTTTCTATCACAGGAAGCTGAAAGGAGAGTATCCGAAAAGCTAGATGCAGTAGAAGAAATAGAAATAGATGTACAAACCGATCTGTTGAAAATAGTGCAGGGACAGGCGGATGGAGTTTCGGTTACAGGCCAAGGATTAGTAATCCAAGAAGGCCTTCGGGTACAGGAAATAAAACTGCAAACAGAAACTATTGCCATTAATCCCTTCAGCGCTCTTTTTGGTCAAATAGAATTTAATGAACCAGTAAATGCTATAGCTCGCATTATAGTTACAGAAGTAGATATTAACCACGCCTTGACCTCAGACTTAATTCGTAGCCAGATGCAAAACTTGGAGTTAGATGTAGATGGTGATATTGTGAGTTTTGAGCCGCAAAAAATTGAGATATTTTTACCTGGTGATGGCAAAATAGAATGTAGGGGAAAGTTACTGTTAAAAGAAATGGGAAATACTCGCCCTTTTGCTTACACCGTCATTCTTCGCCTGCGGACTGATTTACAATCCACGATGCTGGAGAGTTTTAACTGCACTGAGGGAGAGGGTATTTCAATACAATTAGTTACAGCATTTATGCATAAAGCTAAAGAACTAATAAGTCTACCATATTTTAAATGGGAAGATATAGCCTTTTCTATTAAAGATATAAAAGTAGAAATTGGTAGTTTAATAGTTCTGGTAGAAACTCAAGTAAAGCAAATACCATCATCCTTAACTGCACTATCTCCTTAGTAGTCTTAGCATTAATTAAAGAGAATTTTTGTAACTAGGGAGTGATGCAAATTTATTAAAAGTTTTATAAGCTTTTAAAATCTACTTATTTATAAATTTCAACTATGCAAGAGTATGATGTTGTGCTAATCGGTGCTGGACACAATGGGTTAGTTTGTGCAGCTTACTTGCTGAAAGCTGGTTATAGCGTCCTGTTACTAGAAAAGCGTTCTGTTCCAGGTGGTGCAGCAACAACTGAAGAATGTTTACCACAAGAGGCTCCTGGATTTAAATTTAACTTGTGTGCTATTGACCATGAATTTATTCACTTAGGGCCAGTAGTTGAGGAATTGGAACTAGAAAAATACGGCTTGCATTATCTGGAGTGTGATCCAGTTGCTTTCTGTCCTCATCCTGATGGTAAGTATTTCTTAGCACATAAGTCGCTGGAAAAAACTTGTGCAGAAATCGCTCGTTATAGTGAACGTGATGCCAAAAAATACGCAGAATTTGTAGACTATTGGCAACGAGCGATCGGTGCAATGGTTCCTATGTTTAATGCGCCACCCAAATCAATTATAGATATCGTTGGCAACTACGATATCAAAAAATTAAAAGATTTATTTTCGATGATTGGTTCCCCAAACAAAACGCTGGACTTTATTCGCACCATGTTAACCAGCGCTGAGGATTTACTTAACGAATGGTTTGACGAGGAATTTCTGAAAGCGCCATTAGCAAGACTTGCAGCAGAACTAGGTGCGCCGCCATCGCAAAAAACCCTTGCCATTGGTGCAATTATGATGGCGATGCGTCACAACCCTGGAATGGCCAGACCACGCGGCGGAACTGGCGCACTTGTGAAAGCTTTAGTGAATTTAGTCACAAGTAAAGGTGGCGTTATTCTCACAGACCAGCATGTTGAAAAAGTTTTAATTGATGATGGAAAAGCTGTTGGTGTACGAGTGGCTGGTAACACCGAATATCGCGCTAAATACGGGGTTATTTCTAATATTGATGCCAAGCGGTTATTTTTGCAAATGACTGATAAAAGCGATATCGATGGAGCCGATCCTAACTTATGGGAAAGATTAGAACGCCGCATCGTTAACAATAACGAAACTATCCTCAAGATAGACTTAGCTTTAGACGAACCACTACGCTTTCCATACCACGACCACAAAGATGAATATCTCGTTGGTTCTATCCTGATTGCCGATTCTGTGGCTCATGTAGAACAGGCTCACAGTAAATGCACCTTGGGAGAGATCCCTGATTCTGACCCATCAATGTATGTGGTGATGCCTAGCTACTTAGACGCTACATTAGCGCCAGCAGGTAAGCACACTGTATGGATTGAGTTTTTTGCCCCTTATCAAATTGCTGGTGCAGAAGGCACTGGTTTAAGAGGTACTGGTTGGACAGATGAATTGAAAAACAAAGTTGCAGATAAAGTGGTTGATAAGTTGGCAAATTATGCACCAAATGTCAAGAATGCAACTATCGCCCGTCGTGTAGAAAGTCCAGCAGAACTAGGAGAAAGATTAGGTGCATACAAAGGGAATTATTATCATGTTGACATGACCTTAGATCAAATGATATTTTTCCGTCCATTACCAGAAATAGCCAATTACAAAACGCCAATTGAAAATCTATTTTTGACTGGTGCAGGGACTCATCCAGGTGGTTCGATTTCGGGAATGCCGGGACGCAATTGTGCGCGTGTATTTTTGCAAGCAAAGCACCCCATTAGTCAAACTTTGAAGGATGCAAGAGATTCGATTAAGTCAACTGTCGAGTCAGTGTTTGGCATTAATTAAGCGTTGTACAGAAAGAGTATCATGATCGCCAAGGCATACAATAGACTTCTTGCAAAAGTCAAAAACAGATGTATGCCTTCACGCGATATTTACCACAATCATGTTAAAAGGTACTCTATCTATGGAGTGAACGCTGCTAATAATGTAAAAGTGGCATCGTTTAAAAACAAACTATTAGTGCTGTACGGGTCAATATATAGCTGGAAGTTTTTGTGGCGTATATAGTAATCAAGAAGATTATATGAGCTAAAAGAAACATTTGTTGAATTTGCTAAACCTGGTTTTATACAAAAGGTTGCATCATTTCTGAACAGCGTAGTATTCTCATTAGGAGCTAATTTAATTCTAAAATACTGATGTCTTAAATAGTATCCTGGAATATTTGAGGATTCAAATGAAACACAGTTAGAAGACGCTAACCCCGGTCTTATTCTAAAGCTTGCGTCTGCTCTGTCTAGAGAACTTGAAATGGAGCTAATTTCGCCAAGAAAATTGCGATGACGAATATAGAGTCTACAATGAGCTACGCCTACGCAACGTAAATATAGCAATCCTATTTGATTCGCTTTACACCGAAAGGCTTAGATCCCCGACTTCTTGAAGAAGTCGGGGATCTTTTTGTTCGTAACTCCTGCATGGATTGCTATAGCAACACAAATTATCGTTTTTGACTGAAATATTTTTTAAATAATTGCTTTATGTGTATTTAATATGATAATGTAATATACGCTTGATTTTAATAAGAATCTATGCATTATCAGCAAAATTATTTGTCAAAATATGAGTAAATGAATGGTTAAAAAGTAGTGTATTTTGATAATACTCAAAAAACAAACAAAATTTCACATTATTCTCCAAATTCTGTAGGTACAGCATGGTTTTTCGGCGCTGCTTCGTTGCATCTAGCTTGATAGTTTTCTTTGCATTTGGCTGTAGTGGTGGGGCAAACTCATCAACAGAAAATACTACACAAGTTGTGCAAGAAAGTAATGTAACCCAGCTTTTCATAGAAGCGAAGGCTACCCAGAAAGTAGAAGATTTCTTTCATCAAGGTAATAATTTATTAGATGGACAACGTTACGAAGATGCAATAAAAGCTTATGACAAAGCGATCGCCATCAAAGTTGAGAGTCCTGAAGCTTGGATTAACCGTGGCATCAGCTTAACATCGTTGCAACGTTACGAAGATGCGATCGCATCCTACAACAAAGCGATCGCTATCCAACCCGATAAATATGAAGCCTGGTATAATCGTGGCATAGCCTTAACGTCGTTGCAACGCTACCAAGACGCGATCGCATCATACGACAAAGCGATCGCCATCCAACCCGGCAAATATGAAGCCTTAATTAACCGAGGCATTGCACTGACAAAGCTCCACCGCTACCAAGATGCGATCGCATCTTATAATAGAGCGATCGCTATTAAGCAAGATTTGCACCAAGCATATTACAACAAAGCTTGCTCTTATGCTTTACAAAGCAATCTCGAATTAGCAATTGAGAACCTAGATAAAGCAATCCAGTTTGTTCCTGATAAATACAAGAAGTTAGCAAAAACTGACCCAGATTTTAGCAAAGTGCGTAGTGAAAAGCAGTTTCAGGAATTACTGCAATAGGATTTTATAACCACCATTTAGTGTAAAATAGAAATTTGCTATAACAAAGATTTTTTCTTGAACGGTTTACAATTAGACATGAAAAAATTGTTAATTACCGGAGCAAGTGGCTTTTTAGGATGGCATATTTGCGAACTTGCAAAACAAGAATGGGAGATTTATGGCACTTATTTTTCCCATTCTCTAGAGATTCCTGGCATCAAAATGCTAAAAGTGAACTTAACAGATTTTAAGGAATTGCAGCGCATATTTAGTGATGTCAAACCAACAGCACTGATTCATACTGCCGCACAATCACAACCCAATTTTTGTCAAACCCACCCTGAAGAATCGCACGCAATTAACGTCATCGCATCCTGCAATATTGCCGGACTTTGTGCAGATAATTCTATTCCTTGTGCTTTTACCTCAACCGACTTAGTTTTTGATGGCTTAAATGCCCCCTATCAAGAAACAGATGCTGTGTGCCCTGTCAATCTTTACGGTGAGCAAAAAGTCATGGCGGAAGCAGGTATGTTAGAAAGATATCCCATGACAGCAGTGTGTCGGATGCCGTTAATGTTTGGTGCAGAAACACCCACAGCGAAAAGCTTTATTCAGCCATTTATTCAAACTTTACAAGCAGAAAAAGAACTAAATTTATTTATTGATGAATTTCGCACCCCAGTAAGTGGAACAACTGCCGCCAAAGGACTTTTATTAGCATTGGAAAAAGTTAACGGCATCATTCACTTAGGTGGAAAAGAGCGAATTTCACGTTATGATTTTGGAAAAATATTAGTTGAGGTATTTCAACTTCCCGCTACCAAGCTTAAATCGTGCCGACAACAAGATGTGAAAATGGCAGCGCCTAGACCAGCAGATGTTTCTTTGGATAGTTCCAAAGCATTTGCATTGGGGTATCAGCCTTTATCTTTACGAGAAGAATTGGAATTAGGAGTTTTAATTCCTAATTCTTAACTCCTCACTTGATTTTAGTAAGCATCCATTGGCAGACAAGAACAAACAAAATTTCTATCACCAAAGGCTGCATCAATGCGACCAACAGCAGGCCAGAATTTATACTCACGAGTCCAAGGCGCAGGATAAGCAGCTTGTTCACGAGAATAGGGATGATGCCATTCGCTGGTGATGAGACTTTCGGCAGTGTGGGGTGCGTTCTTCAAAACATTATCTTGAGCATCCACCTTACCTGATTCTATTTCGGCGATTTCTTGGCGAATAGAAATCAACGCATCACAGAAACGATCTAACTCTTGTTTAGATTCACTCTCTGTAGGTTCCACCATGATTGTACCCCCTACAGGCCAGGAGACAGTCGGCGCATGGAAACCGTAGTCCATGAGGCGCTTGGCAACATCATCAATTTCGATCGCAGCTGATTTTTTGAGCGATCGCAAATCTAAAATACATTCATGGGCAACTAGACCATTTTTCCCCTGATACAAAACCGGATAGTACGATTCCAGTCTCTTGGCGATGTAGTTAGCATTGAGAATCGCCACCTTAGTTGCTTCGGTTAAACCATCTGCACCCATCATGGCGATGTACATCCAAGAAATCACCAAGATACTAGCACTACCCCAAGGCGCAGCAGCAACCGCACCAATATGCTGGGTACTGGGGATTGAGGATTGGGGATTGGGAATTTCTTCTTTCCTAGTTCCCAGTCCCCAGCCCCCAGTTCCTACCACAGGATGTCCGGGGAGAAAAGGCACGAGATGAGAGGCTACCCCAATAGGCCCCATACCAGGGCCACCGCCACCATGAGGAATACAGAAGGTTTTATGCAAGTTTAAATGGCAGACATCCGCGCCAATATCTCCAGGACGGCAAATCCCCACTTGGGCGTTCATATTTGCCCCATCCATGTAGACTTGTCCACCATGACTATGGACAACAGCGCAGATTTCCTGAATTGGCTCCTCAAAAACACCATGAGTCGAAGGATATGTCACCATTAAGGCAGCCAGTTCATTGCTGTGTTTTTCTGCCTTAGCCTTCAGGTCATCAACGTCAATATTACCTTGTGAGTCACAGGCAACTGCTACCACTTTCATTCCGCACATCACCGCACTTGCTGGGTTTGTCCCATGTGCCGAAGTGGGAATCAAACAGACGTTGCGGTGTTTTTGTCCACGAGTTTCGTGATACTGGCGAATTACTAAAAGTCCTGCATACTCACCCTGAGAACCAGCATTTGGTTGTAGAGAAATACCAGCAAACCCGGTAATTTCAGCTAACCATGCCTCAAGTTGCTCAAACAAGATTTGATAACCCTGTGTTTGCGACGCAGGTGCAAACGGGTGAATCTTGCCAAATTCCTCCCAAGTTACCGGAATCATCTCAGCAGTCGCATTTAACTTCATTGTGCATGACCCCAAGGGAATCATTGATGTTGTTAGCGACAAGTCCTTACTTTCAAGCTTGTGCAGATAGCGCAATAACTCAGTTTCTGAGTGATAGCGGTTAAAAACTGGGTGAGTGAGGTATCTACTTGTACGGCAGAGGGAGAGATAAGGAAGAGAGAGAGAAGTTAATTCTTCTAGGGTAAAAGGTAAATCATCTGTACCAGCGAAAATATGCCAAAGGTCAATTAAGTCTTCTGGTGTAGTAGTTTCATCCAGTGAGATACCAACAGCAGTTGCATCAAAAACCCGCAGGTTAATTTGAAGCTCTTCAGCATCTGTCAGAATATTTTTTAAATTGTGTGTTCCCAGTTCTACTCGCAGCGTATCAAAGAAAGATTCGGAAACAACGCTGTAACCCAAACGCTTCAGTCCCTGTGCCAACAACACCGTCAAAGAGTGGATATTTTCAGCAATTTGCTTCAGTCCATCTGGCCCATGATAGACGGCGTACATACTCGCCATTACCGCCAGTAGCACCTGTGCAGTACAAATATTACTAGTAGCTTTTTCGCGGCGGATGTGCTGTTCGCGGGTTTGCAAGGCGAGACGTAATGCAGGCTTACCTTGAGCATCTTTTGATACTCCCACAATTCGCCCTGGAACCAGCCGCTTATACTCTTCCTTCGTAGCGAAGTATGCCGCATGAGGCCCCCCAAACCCCAACGGAATACCAAAGCGCTGGGTACTGCCTACAGCAATATCAGCGCCAAATTCCCCAGGAGGGGTCAGCAAAGTTAAACTTAAAGGATCTGCTGCTACCGTCACCAATGCACCTTTAGCATGGGCTTTTTCTATAAAAGCGCGGTAGTCGTAAATAGTGCCATCACTAGCGGGGTATTGTAGAACAGCCCCAAAAATTGGTTGATCAAAATCAAATGTTTGATGATCGCCAACAATAATCTTAATCCCTAATGGTTTAGCGCGTGTTTGCAACACGTCGATAGTTTGGGGATGACAATCATCAGAAACGAAATAGGCATTTGCCTGATTTTTACAAACACCATAGCTTAGGCTCATCGCTTCAGCTGCGGCTGTGGCTTCATCAAGTAACGAAGCATTGGCGATTTCCAAACCTGTTAAGTCGATAATCAGGGTTTGGAAATTTAGCAATGCTTCTAGTCGCCCTTGGGCAATTTCTGGCTGATAAGGAGTGTAGGCAGTATACCAACCGGGGTTTTCTAGGATATTACGCCCAATCACAGGTGGGGTAATACTGTCGTAATATCCCATACCGATATATGAACGGAAAACCTGATTTTTGGCAGCAACTTTTTTTAATGATGTCAGTGCTGCATACTCACTTTCGGCTTCTGGTAACTTTAACGGTTGCTTCAGCCGAATTGCCTGCGGGACTGTTTGGTTGATTAGGGCATCCATACTGGGAAACCCCAAAACCTTAAGCATAAGCTGGATATCCTCAGAGTTAGGGCCAATGTGTCTTGGCACAAAACTACTTAACTTTTGACTTTTTTCGTCCAGCACTTGCTGCTCATTAGACTTGAGAATAGGGGCGTTCAATACCACAAATTACTCTCCAGATGGTACTATTTCATATTTTGCAATAAATACTCATGAGAAGTAGGTGTAACTTTTCAATTCATCTAAATTTCATGACTTATCTTCGGGTGGAGTAGGAGATTGGAGATATGGGGGAGACAAAGGAGAAAATTTTACCTTATCCTCTTTGTCCCCCTCATCCCCCACTCCCTACTCCCCAGGTTCGGATAAGCAGGGGAGGCAGGGGGTGCAGGGGAGGCAGGGGAGGAAAGAAAGTAGCAATTTCTCTTCCCCTGCTTCTCTTCTACCCCTGCTCCCCCTGCTCGCCTCAACAGATAACATTGTTAACCGAACCGTATTGCCCTACTCCCCTTCTACTTGTGCGCGATACTCATCTGCTGTCAAGGCATCTTCAATTTCATCAGGGTCATTGACGCGCACTTTCAAAAACCACCCTTCCCCGTAGGGGTCTTCTGACACATCTTCAGGAGAATTAATTAAAGCTTCATTGCGTTCTATAACTGTGCCTGTCACTGGTGAATTCAGTTCTTCAACGGCTTTTACTGATTCGATTGTGCCAAAGTTTTCTCCCCTAGTAAGAGCGTCGCCAATTTCTGGCAGTTCTAAAAAGACGATATCGCCCAATTCATGTACAGCAAATTCAGTAATACCAATGGTGGCAATTTCACCATCTATTCGCACGTATTCATGAGAATCTAGGTATCTGAAATCTTGAGGATATTCAAAAGACATATCACTTCCTCTCCCTTATCAAAAAAATTATTGTCCCAACAGTCATCAAAGCCATATCTGTTAATGAACCTTACTGTAGATTGACTAACTCACAACACATTATTCCTCAAAAACCTCGACGCTTATCAGTTGGCGACACGATTTTTTGACCGATAAAAAGGACGTTTAACTACAACTCCTGGGTAAGCTTTGCCGCGAATTTCGACTTCTAGCTGTTGACCGATGGTTGCTAGTTGGGTAGGAACGTAAGCTAAGGCAATGGGATAACCAAGTGTAGGCGACAGAGTGCCACTGGAAATTTCTCCCACAACTTTGCCTGCTGATAACACTTGATAGCCGTGACGGGCAATGTTGCGTCCTTGGGTTTGTAAACCCACTAATCGGCGCTGCACTCCAGTGGCTTTTTGCTGTGCTAAAATTTCCCGACCAATAAATTCGCCTTTGGTATCTAAGTGAACTAGCCACCCTAAACCTGCTTCTAAAGGTGTGGTGGTGCCATCAATATCTTGTCCGTAAAGTGCCATCGCTGCTTCTAGCCGCAGAGTGTCTCTAGCACCGAGTCCACAGGGAATAACACCAGCATTATGGAGACTTAACCACAATTCTACCCCCACATCTGGGTCTACCATCACCTCAAAGCCATCTTCCCCGGTGTAACCTGTGCGGGCCAGGAAAGCAGGTTTACCTAGTAGGGTTGCTTCTAAATGTCCGAAGGCTTTGATTGGTTGTAAGTCTTCTTGCACTAAGGGTTGGAGGTATTTAATCGCTTTTGGCCCTTGCACGGCAATTAAGGCTTTATCTGGTGAAAGGTCTTGGAATTGCACTTTATCCAGGTCAAGGTGTTGCAATAGCCATGCTTTATCTTTAGCAGAGGTTGCTGCATTAACGATGATGAATGCCTTTTGTATACCAATGGTGTCTTCACCTTGGTAATAAACAATGATATCGTCAATAATTCCGGCTTGGGGATTTAACAATACCGTGTATTGTGCTTGACCGGGTTGCAAACGACTCAAGTCTGAAGGCACTAGAGGCTGGAGTTGGGAAATGAGGTTTTTACCTTGGAGGGTAAATTTGCCCATGTGAGAAATATCGAACATTCCGGCTGTATTTCTTACAGCTTCGTGTTCGCGGCTAATGCCACTAAATTGCACAGGCATTTCCCAACCGCCAAAGCTGGTAAAGCGTGCTTTAAGTTCTACACCCAGTTGATATAAAGGGGTTCGCGCCAGAGATTGGGCGTTGTCTTCTTGATTAGCCACAGGTAATTTTGCGTAGATGCGGAGCAACTTGCCGTTAGGCATCGCACCTCAACATCTATAATCCTACGAGATGCTTTCTGGTTTGACAGTCTTATGTATTGAATTTGGGCATTAGTCATTAGTCATTAGTTATTCTCCCCCTGCTCCCCCTGCCTCCCCTGCTCCCTCATCTCCCTCACTCCCCACTCCCTTGTCCCCTTCCATAAGCTTTAATAGTTAATGATGCAAGTGTTGAGATTTATTAAGAAGACATTATGAAATATTGGCGACTGTTAGCTAGCTTTGTCTTAGCGATGGTTCTTTTTTGGTTTCCCCTATCGGCGCAAGCTGCAAGTTCTTCCAGTATTACCCGTTCTGTAGGTAATGATGAACTCAAGGGCAAGGATTACTCTGGTCAAAGTTTAGTTGGTACTGAGTTTACCAATCTCAAATTAGAGAATGCTAATTTTAGCAATGCTGACTTACGTGGTGTCGTGTTTAACGGTACTCTGCTGGAAGGAGTAAATCTGCATGGTGCTGATTTTAGTGAAGGCATAGCCTATCTAACACAGTTTAAGGATGCTGATTTAAGTGATGCTGTATTGACTGATGCAATGATGCTGCGTTCTATTTTTGATGATGTAAATGTCAAAGATGCTGATTTTACGAATGCAATTTTAGATGGGACGCAAGTGAAAAAACTTTGTGTTAAGGCAAGTGGTGTTAATTCTAAAACTGGTGTAGATACTCGGCAGTCTTTAGGATGTAAGTAGAATCTATCCCCCTCTTCGCTGGGGGAGAGGGGATAGATTTAAACGAATTACGAATTACGAATTACGAATTGGCCCAGCGATGTCTAACGACAAGCCGGTGACGCTCCTTCTCTGCGAGACGCTACGCGAACGTCGCTACCGCTTCTCTACGAGAGGCTTGTCTGCGACACACTTTGCGAACGCCAATGCTAATGCGTCTACGCTAGTGATATGCTTCTCTTAAAAAGCTGGCATAATTTGCCCGAATCGTCATAGTAGTAGGATGACTTACACCTAAAGTTTGTTCACAAATTTTCAAAGCTTGCTCAAATAAGGGTTTGGCTTTTCTGTAGCGTCTTATATTACGGTAGAGTGCTGCAAGATTGTTCAGACTAATGGCGACATCAGGATGATTGTCTCCCAGCAAGCCTTTACTCACTTCTAAAGCTTCTTGATACAAGGGTTCGGCTTTGCTGTGGCGTTCTGTAGATTCGTAGAGTTGTGCTAAATTATTCAGGCTAGTAGCGACATCAAGATGGTTCTCTCCCAGCAAGCGTTTTCTCATTTCTAAAGCTTTTTTAAGCAAGGGTTCAGCTTTGCTATAACGTCCTGTGTAACAGTACAATGCTGCTAAATTGTTCAAGGTAGTAGCGACATGGGGATGTTCTTCTCCCACTAGGCGTTTCCACAATTTCAAAGCTTGCTGATACAAAGGTTCGGCTTGGTTATAGCGTCCTATCGATTCATAGAGTAATGCTAAATAGCTTAGGGTAGTGGCGACATCAGTATGTTCTTCTCCCAGTAGGCGTTTTCTCAGTTTTAAAGCTTGATGATACAGAGGTTCGGCTTCGCTGTAACGTCCTGTAGAATCATACAGTTGTGCTAAATTATTCAGGCTAGTGGCGACATCAAGATGGTTATCTCCCAGCAGGTGTTTGCTCAGTTCTAATGCTTGCTGATACAAAGTTTCAGCTTCGCTGTAGCGTCCTGTAGATTTGTAAAATCCTGCTAAATTGTTCAAACTAGCAGCGACATCGGTATGTTCTAAACCAAGACGATTTTGAGTCAGTTCTACACACTGTTGCAACCAATATTCTGCTTGCTGATAAAGTTCTTGACCTTGATAAAACCAAGACAATTTGGTAAAAAGAGTGATTAGATTTTCATCGCCTACATACTGGGATATGTGGGTTGCAACTTCTATAATGTGCGGGATATGTGGAGTGAGGTTGAGAATATCTTCAGGGTTGGGCTGTTGCGGAATTAGCTTTGCTACCTCTAACATCATCCCTGCAAACTTAGTTTTTGCTTCATCCGCCTCATTTGACTTATCCAACTTCATTTTAAAAAGTTGCCGAATCAGGGGATTTAGACAATAAATTCCTTTACTTTTCTGTTGTAGTAAATGCAATTCTAGTAAATCGGCTATGGCTTTCTGCCAAAGCTCTTGTTTTTTGTTATCTTCTATCGTCTCAAGAGATAAGGGAATGTCAGCTAAGGCACACAAACTTAGCAAACAGCCAAAGCTTTGTGCATTTTCATCCAACTGTTCCCAATTTAATTCAAAAGCTTCAGCTACACCGTATTCATAAGACATCAATGAGTTAGCATTGACTACTGATTCATGTTCCACTCGTTTTTTTTCTAGCCGCTTCAGCAGTGTTTCCAGAGACAAATCTGGCATTTTATCCAGATATCGCCCTACTAACTCTAGCGCTAAAGGCAAATATCCTAAAAATTTACAAATTCTTCTCGTAACCCAAGGTTCTTGTTGCAATCGTTCCCGAATCACCAGCGTTTTTAATAATTTCATCGCTGCCGATGGTTTGAGGACATCCAATTCGCTATTATATTTGGCTCTCAGGTAAGCTTGTAAGGTTTCTAGTTTATCCCGATTGTTAGAAATAGCTAACTCAGGATAACTCTGATCGAACTTTTCATATATCTTACCCATCCACTTTCTGAAAGCAGTAACATCAACGTTTAATTCGCTGATAAGTTTAGCTTCACTTTTACCTAAATTTTCATTATTAAAATACTTTAAAAAAGCTGCTGTTTGCTCTAGAGATAAGCTATGAGTAGCAGCTTCTTTGGCTAGAAAATTAGCCCATTGCATAAACAGCTTGTGATATTTATTTTTAATTCTACTTTGTCTTCATTTGGAAATCTCCTCTCTTTGGGGTAAAAATACCATTTGCATAGAAACATTCAAAAGCAGTGCTTGCGCTTAGACATCGCCATTTGAGCCTTTGAATCTCAAATTTCGAGTTTTGTACTCAAAATGGCTATGCAATGTTTATGACGGGCTACGCTTGGGCACATTGTTAATTAGCATGAGAATCGAACCGCAGAGGACACGGAGAAAGAGATTAAGAAAGAGCAGCGTTCGCGCAGGGTTCCGTAGGAAAGCTTACCGGAAACATCGCCATTTGAGGTTACAATTTGTAAGCGATCGCTATTCCCCTGCTTGTTGTTTGAGTAAATTGACCAAAGTATCGGATAACCACAAACCAGCGTCACGCAAAGCTTGAATTCCAGGACATATACTTGGGATTAGTCCACGTCTTTTTACTAATATCAGCAAACCTCCGGTTCCGATAGTAATAATACCTACACCTTGACCACAACGCTGTGCTACTCTATCGGCAACAATAGCGGCACAGCCTGAATTTTTTGGTGCCAAACTCAATACTTGTGATTCTCCCTTTCCTAAATCCCAAGCTGCTACAACAGGAGCAATAGTATTAACTTCTA
>NZ_DASQZC010000214.1:0-5221 GCF_035638895.1 Nostoc sp.
TTAATAACTTAAACAATCTGATATTTGTGTGTTCAGTTCAGACACTTTGTCTTAGATGTTCCCCTTGCCTAAATAATACTGATGCCTTTTGAGATCATTCCTAAAAGTTGAAAGGAAAAAACACATGGATATTATTGGTACAAATGAGGACGATTTTCTTGCTGGCACTATTGGCAGCGATCGCATTGATGCTTTGGATGATGACGATACTATTGTAGCCTTAGCCGGTGACGACGTAATCTTTGGTAACGATGACGAAGACCTGATCGTTGCTGGAGCAGGAAACGACACAATTGATGGTGGGGATGGCGACGATTTAGTATTTGGAGATGCTGGGAACGACTCCATTGATGGCGACAATGGGGTTGACGTGCTCAATGGGGGTAACGGCAATGACCGCATCATTGGTAACGATGGCAATGACCGTATCTTCGGTGATGCAGGGAATGACACCATTAATGGTAATGATGGAAATGACATCCTCAATGGCTCTGATGGTGCCGACCTAATTTCTGGCGACGCTGGAAATGATCGAGTTTTTGCGGGTACTGGGAATGACACGGTATCAGGTGGCGGGAGTAATGACCAACTCAATGGTGATGCAGGCAATGATCTTGTTCAGGGTGAGGCTGGTAACGACACCGTATTTGGTGGGACTGGAGTTGGAAATGACACCCTTACTGGTGGAACTGGCACGGACTTATTGATTGGTGGAGCTGGAAACGACTCTTTATCGGGTGGTAATGGGAGCGATCGCCTGATCGGCGTTGAACCTTTTGCCCCAGGATTTGGATCGATTGTTAACGAAGTTGATACCTTAACTGGCGGGGCTAATAGCGATACCTTTGTTTTGGGAGCAGGTAATGAAATTTTCTATGATAATGGCAATAATAGTGACTACGCTCTGATTACTGACTTCAATATCAGCCAGGACTTTATTGAACTACCTGAATCTACCTTTAGCTTGGGTATTATCTCTATTAATAATGCCGTAGGGACAGGGATATCTTTTAACAACGACTTAATCGCGGTTGTTGAAGGAGTTTCAATTTCAGATTTTAGCAGTGGCTTTGATTTCGTCTAAACACATATCACTATGAGTTGTGAACTTTGAAGTAAAAGCGACTGGGGACTGGGGATTGGGGATTAGGGATTGGATGCCAAATCGAAAAATTATGGTGGGGGCTGTCTTGAAAAGTCTGAGCTAAGGAAACCTCAGCTCAGACTTTCCGCTTTTACCCACCACCAAATTTTAAAAAACTTTTTCCCAGTCCCCACTACCGGAGCGGCTACCTGAACTCAAAAACCAAATCCATCCTGGTGAACCCTTAGATAAAAATATCTATGAACTCTCTCCAGAGGAGCTTGCAAAGGTTCCCTCAACTCCAGGTTCTTTATAACTAAGCTGTTGCGCCTTTAATTTGCACTAATATTTTTTCAATATGCTTGTGGGGTGGGCATCTTGCCCGCCCTGATTGTGCACGTTGTATACATAACAGCTTAGCACTGCAAGCACTAGAAAAAAATCATGCCTTCTTGACAGAATCAGGCGTGTTCACGGAAGACTTTATCGAAAATTGGATTGACTACAAGCTTAACGAAACCAAGCAGTTGCAGCTGCGTCCTCATCCTACGAGTTTTACCTCTACTACGATGCTTAATTAGGTACCGTAGCTATCTAAATATAAAAGTTTTGCCACCCTAGAGTAGAGGGTGGCTTTTTTTTCCGGAGTTGTCAGTTGAGAGATTCACTCAAAAAATCAACCTTAAGGCTCTTGAAACTTAGCTCATGGAAGCATGACTTGGCCCATAAATCATCCGACTGCTAGCATCTACCTTCCCTTGAATCGGGTTCCAGTAGTGGGATACTTCTTCAGGAAGACCAAGTTCTTGTGCAGCCCGCATCAGCATTGATTGTTGGCGATTTTTAACTTGCTGATGTTCACGCACCATCAACGCACGAGATTTATCTGCGATAGACATAACCATATCCTCTCTATTTTGTGAATATATAATTTATTTGTTCCTCACAAAACTAATATAACAAAAATTCTGTAACATAAGCTACTTTTTACATAAATTTATATTTGCTTTTGCTGACAATATTAGGTATTTTTCCCCAAAGCTCGAAAAATCTTTCCTAATCTACTTTTGATGGCTAAAATCATCTGGCTTCAAATTTGTCTCACCTGAGAGCCTTTACCTTTCCAACGTAGGTAATTTTTTCGTTACAATTATTTACATAGAAATAATCAAAACTTGAGCTACTTTTATGACTGAAAGTTTAACTAAGCTGACTTATCAAACCTTTCAGCAGAGCAAAAATTACTTTGGTCTGGCTCACAAAATATTAAGTTCACGGTTGAGGAACCTGGTGTATCCGACACTTGAACAAAAGACTAAACCTATCCCGAATGAGCTTTTACTCAAACTTCAACAGAAATTGAATCAGTTGCTGGAAACAGACTGGCAAGATGCTCAAAAAGGTGTGTACCCGGAAAATTTGCTATTTGACAACCCTTGGGATGACTTTTTCCGCTACTATCCTTTGCTATGGCTAGATTCCCCTCAAACCTGGGAGCGGGTTCAACAACAGAATTACCAAGATTTTTCGCCCGAAATTGATACAGATGGTTATCCCAGCTACTACGTGCAGAACTTCCATCATCAAAGCAATGGCTACTTGAGTGAGTTGTCAGCCAATTTATATGATTTACAAGTAGAAATTCTTTTTGGTGGGTCAGCTGATCCAATGCGGCGGCGGATTCTCGCTCCCCTCAAGCAAGGGCTGAAAGCAATTGATTCGGTTGCACCACGGCAAGCCCGTATTTTAGATGTAGCTTGTGGAACTGGGCGGACTCTAAAGTTGATTCGGGCAGCATTGCCTCAAGCATCTCTGTTTGGTACAGATTTGTCACCAGCTTATTTGCGTAAAGCAAATGAACTACTATCCCAAATTCCAGGCGAATTGCCGCAACTTTTACAAGCGAATGCCGAAGAGTTACCCTATCTAGATAACTATTTTCATGCTGTAACTTCTGTTTTTCTTTTCCATGAGTTACCAGCAACTGTACGTCAGACAGTGATTGAGCAATGCTTCCGGGTAACAAAACCAGGAGGAGTCTTTATTATCTGTGACTCAATTCAGTTGAGTGATTCACCTGAGTTGGAATATATGATGGATTCTTTCCCTGAAACTTTCCATGAACCCTATTACAGGCATTACACCACTGATAACTTACTAGAACGTTTACAAAGAGTAGGCTTTGAGAATATTGAGACGCAAGTCCATTTTATGAGCAAGTATTTCATTGCTCATAAGCCAGCATAAAAGCTTCTCAACATTTTCTTTAAGTAAACTTTATCTAAAAAGGGCAAATGCAAAATTTTGCATCTGCCCTTGGGTGTAGAATAATTAAGAGGACTAAGAGAGTTAGCAAATCCTTCTTAATATTTATTTTGTCGGGAGCCATCTGTGAGAAGAAGGAACCAGGAGCAAAATTAGGTTAGCCCCTTCTCTGCGAGACGCTACGCGAATGGGGAAGTCAAAAGTCAAAAATAGTTAAGATTCGCTGCCAAGTGCAATAAACGTATACTACTTATGCGAATTTATGCTCTAGATAAGCCCAGATGCAGCGCAAGAGTTTTTATGCTTCGGCAAAGCACGCCAAAAAACGCCAAAGCGAAGATCAATTATTTCCTGATGTAGATAGCCAGCTACTCAATGTGTGAGAAAACCTATTTGGAAATAAAGTGGATTTGCCTTAAGACTAGTTTCCTCAACAAGCAAAATGTCTGAATTTAGATGTGCTTTAGATTAACTCATAGTCTAAGTAACATCTATTTCTAGAACAGTTGAGGATTGAAACGCAAAGCTTCCCACCGAATATGAGCAACAGTTGTGTAACTTTTGAGAAGTTGGTGATGCTGTTAATCGAGGCACTTAATTTAATTTGCGTTTTGCTCGCTAGGATTGACGCTAACTATATATACAAAGCTTGTAGTTGAAATACTAAGCGATCGCTGAAGATTTTCGTGTGTCAACTGTATATATATCTGCCAGAAAAGCTGTGTGGACAATGTTAGCACAACACTGTGTTTTCTGGTACTTTGTTTCCGTTGAAAAAAAAGGCATTACCCTACGGTAGTTAAACCACAACATAGATATTTTCCGATTTTTACGTTACTTCTCTACGCCCACTACCGCGATGACGTGGCGCATCATCTGAAGCTTGTTCAGATGCCGCCGAGAACCACTGTTCCGAAGCAGGCGTGGAAAGCGGCCCATAGGATAAGTGATTGACCATTGTTTGGCAGTTAAAAGCTAAGGGGCCGAACATCAGACTTGAGATTAAAAGAGAAATGGCAGCACGCATAGCAGATGTCTATTTTGGAACTCTCCACTTCACTGATACTTAGCTTTTTGATTAATATCCGGACAATTCATCAAAAAGTATTCTGTTTTACTGAAAATAAACTCTTCTTATCCTCCGTTCAAATGTTCGACTAATAACCAATTACCAGAGTGGTTTTGATGACCCCACAATGTAACTAATTTTTCGTGAGGATAAGTGCGTAATTGCTCGTCGATATGCGATCGCAAAGTCACAAGCTGCCAATTTTGACCTTGATATGCGGCTGGTGCTGTGACAGTGAATCTGTATTCCTGCTGATCCAAGCGGTAAAAAATGCCTTGAAAACAGTTACTTTCCCGAATTAATCCCTTGCCAAAAGTAGAGTCAGGGTAATCATTCCACGATGGGCAAGGGCAATCACCACTAGCTGGATAGGCTTGTGGGTTATTTAAGTAATACAGTTGCCAGTGCAGCCAATCCGAATGATTGGGTGGAAGATTAAATAAAGGAATAATTGCTGCTTTTGAGCGATTATCTTCTAATAAAGCCATTTGCAGCGCCTTAACAGGTAAGTCTCTCGGTTGGCAGTTTAACTCAACACACATCGCTGCTGCCATCCCTGCTGCTTGACCAATGCCCATAACCACAGGTTGTAATCTGGTAGCCCCATTGGCAATGTGGGAGACAGAAATATTCTTTTCGCAAGCCAAAAAACCATCTGTTGTGGCTGGAATTAATGAACTGTAGGGAATTGTAAAAGGAGTTCCAGTCCAGCGTCCCCCCCAACGGATAGATTTAGGTTGCAGTGGGAATTGAACACCAGGATAATGATGGTCATTAGCGTAGTTACCAATTGCGATCGCTTC
>NZ_DASQZC010000215.1:0-6092 GCF_035638895.1 Nostoc sp.
GGTAATAGAACCAGCTTCTAAAACATAACCGCGATCGGCAATTTGTAGTGCCAAACTAGCGTTTTGTTCAACTAACAAAATAGTCACGCCTGTAGCCCGGAGATTCTCAATAATAGAGAAGATTTCCCGGACGATCGCAGGTGCTAAACCTAAGCTAGGCTCGTCTAAAAGTAATAGTTGTGGTTTACTCATGACAGCACGAGCGATCGCTAACATTTGTTGTTCACCACCACTGAGGGTTCCTGCTAGTTGATTGCGTCTTTGTGACAAGCGCGGAAATAGCTCAAATTGGTGCTGAATATCTGCTTTTATCTCAGCTTGATTGGAGCGAATATAAGCACCCAAAAGCAAATTATCAAATACTGTTTGCCGCGCTAATACTCTGCGTCCTTCAGGACAATGGGCAATCCCAAGTTGTAAAAGTTCGTGAGTTTGGCGGCGGTTAATATTATGTCCATTATAGATAATTACGCCACTCTTAGGATTAACTACTTTAGATATGGCGCGGAGTGTAGTAGTTTTACCAGCACCATTAGCACCAATTAGAGTAACTACCTCGCCTTTTTGAATAATTAAATTAATTTTTTTCAGAGCTTGGATACCGCCATAATTAACATCAAGTTCTTGAACTTCTAAAATTGTATAGTTTGGCTTACTATCGGCTTTCATCGGCGGTTTACATCCAGAAATATTGATTCAAAACCTAAGATACATCAATCATACATTTCTTAAAACAGTGCGTAGACATTGCTTCAACTTAAAAATTAACGCCATAATACTGCAATCTTTATGATGTACCATTAATTACTGATAAAGATATCAAGCGTCCTGTGGGAAAAGTAGCAGATATTGGTAGCAAACGACTAATTAATTTAGCTCCCGACGCATGGGTACAGTGGGTGACACAGCGTCCTGAAGTCGTGGCGAAAGAAATTCTCGGCTCTGAGTTTCACTGGATTAGCCGCGAAACAGATGTGTTGGTGAAAGCATACAGTGCTACTCACGGAGATTTTCTAGTACTAAATGAACTACAGTTGCGTTACACGGCACAGATGCCTCTACGCATGAGAGCATATACTGCCTTGCACAAGAACGCTACCGATTACCAACTTACCCAGTACTAATCAACATTTTACCGCCCCCATCCACCTTAACTATTGTCATCTTTAGACGAATTTGTAGTAATTTTGTCTACAAAAATTCATTCATTTCCCAAATAAGCTTCAATTACAGCCGGATCATTTCTAACAACTGCTGGTTCACCCAATGCAATCAATTGGCCAAAATCTAATACTGCAATGCGATCGCACAAACCCATAACCAAGGGTACATTGTGTTCTATAAGGATAATCGTTAAATTGAAGCGATCGCGCAGGCTACGGATAAATTCACTGAGTTGCTGTTTTTCGTTGGGGTTCATCCCCGCAGCAGGTTCATCGAGAAGTAAGACTTGCGGTTTTAATGCTAAAGCGCGGGCAATTTCTAAGCGACGTTGATCACCGTAGGCGAAGTTTTTGGCTTTTTCGTCAGCGCGATCGCTTAATCCCACCAAATCCAATAAATCTAAAGCTTTCTGCTTAGTTTTAAGTTCTTCACTAGGCGCTGGTGGTAATCCCAAAACTCCTGCAATCATATTACTTTTAGTGTGTAAATGCCGAGCAATAATCACATTTTCTAACGCCGATAATTCTCCAAACAAGCGGATATTTTGAAAGGTACGGGCGATACCTAAAGCAGCAATTTGATGAGGACGCAGTTCAGAAAGTTCTGCACCTTGATAAATTAATTTACCGCTAGAAGGTGGAATGAAACCAGTAATCAAATTAAACAGTGTTGTTTTACCAGCACCATTAGGGCCAATCAGTCCAAAAATCTCATATTTATTTACACTAAAAGATACATTATTTACCGCCACTAAACCACCAAAGCGGCGAGTCAATGCTCTTGCTTCTAAGATAATACTGCTGTTAGCTTCTGGAGTCCCGTATGATATCATGTCCGCCAAATTACCCATAACAAAAGAACCCCACCCCCAACCCCTCCACGCAGGCGGGGAGGGGAGCTAAAGCGCAGCTTTGGCGGGGTGGGGTTCCGGGTTTTATGTTTAATTTCCCGCGCATTATCTGACATCTTTGCATATTATTTATGAATAGTTGACTTTTTGATTTTCCGTCTTTGAAAAATATCTGGAGTAATTAGCCCTTGAGGGAAAAAGATTGTACCTATTACTATTAGTAAGCCAAAAATAATTAATCTCCCATCGCGCAAAAATTGTGCTAGCCAATTAGGTAAACCACCAGTATCAGCTAGGCTTCGTAGAATCTCTGGTAGGGCTGTAAATACCATACCTCCGACTACCGGCCCTAAAAAAGTTCTCGAACCACCAATCAAAACAAAAGTTAAATATATAATACTGCTATCAAAAGTACCTTGACGAGCATTCCAAGTATTAAGAAAGTGGGCGCTAATTGCACCTACAATCCCTGCAAGGATAGCCCCTAATGTAAATGCCAAAACTTTGTAATAAGTAGGATCAATTCCCATTGCACCCGCAGCTAATTCATCTTCGCGAATAGCGATAAAAGCCCTCCCTACACGGATGCGTTCTAAACGATAAAACAGCACCATACTAATTAATAGTAAGGGCAAAGCAATCCATAAATATTCAATTGGTGTTTCGAAAGGTTGAGGAATGCCAAAAATTCCAACAGCACCGCCAGTAATATCTAAATTCAGGGAGATGACGCGCAGAACTTCCACAAAAGCGATAGTAGCGATCGCTAAATAAATTCCTCGCAATCTCAACGCTGGAATTCCTACTATTACACCTAATGCACCACAAATTACACCAGCAATTAACATCTCCAATAACAACAATGGAATGGGAAATAAACTACTGCTAGATGTCAAAAATTTTGTGGATAAAATTGCTGCAATATACCCACCTAAAGCATAAAATCCTGGGCTAGCTAAAGACAATTGTCCTGTCATTAGCGGTAAGTAAAGTGATAACCCTACTAGCGCTCCCAATACCATAGAGACAATTAGAGAACCATAAGTAGCAAAAAAATCGGTCATATTAAAAAATTGTGATTAAGCTTAATCAAACTATCGCTTTTATAACCTATTAAGCTGTTAATATTTGGTCTGCTGTCAAGACCAGTTCAGGAAAAATTCGTGACACAATCCGTTCTGAGCCTCTAAACAGTGTGCATTGGTATTTACCCTCAGCATCTAATAAAAAAACAAATACAGCCGGAACTTTTGGATTTCCTAAATACTCTCTTAGTCCAATTGCCAAATAATCTACAATCCAATATTCTGAAATACCTAAGCGTTGATATTCATCCAATTTATCAATGTAGTCATCTTCCCAATTAGTTGATGTCACTTCTACAGCTAACTGGATAGGTTCTTCAAGTGCAGAGTAAGTAGAACGATTTGAGCGCCATGTATCTTTATCTATGACACTTACATCAGGCTTGCGCCCTTGCTCTATTCCATTAGCAGTTATAGTTTTAAAGACTGCTGTATTTTTCACTACGTAATTAAGATTTAAACGTTTAATTTCATCTTTGAAAGAGTCAGCCATAAAGTCAGCGACATCATCATGATTTCTAGTTGCACGCACTTCTACAATTTCTCCATCTACAAGTTCATATAAACCTTCTTCTGGACACTGCTCTAAAAATTGCTCAAAAGTTAATTTAGGTTTGGTGTATGTTTTCATGGCGCTACGTCTCCCAGAACTAAAGTTTCGCGGCTTTTAACTAAAGTCCGTTCAAACGGACTATAACCTTTTCTTAGTCGTCTTTATACAACTTTCGCTATTAGACTCAGAATTCATTCTGAGGCGGGCTAGATGAGAATGAAATAGCCCTGCTACGTCTCTTTAAACTTTTTGAATAAACCGCCGCCCTAGTAAACCTTGGGGTCTAACTAATAGCATGATAAACAAAATTCCAAAGGCTACTGCGTCTTTATATCCAGAGAATTCAGAAGGAACAAACGCCTCGACTAATCCAATTACTAAGCCTCCCACCACTGCACCGGGAATACTACCTAAACCACCTAAGACTATTACCGCTAAACCCCGCAAACCAAAAGCAATGCCGAAATATGGCCCAGCAATACTAACACTAGAAGCAACTAAAGTTCCTGCTAATCCTGCTAAAAAACTGCTGATGAAGAATGTTAGGATGATAAAGCGATCGCTATTAATTCCTAACAAACTAGCTGTAATTGGATCTTCTGCGATCGCTTGCATTGCCTTACCATATTTAGTCCGATTGATAAAATAGGTAAGAATTGCCACAATCACCACTGATACAGCGAAAATTACCACCTGAACGCTGCGAATAGGAATTGGATTATCTGGAGTACCAAAATTAATCGCAGGTGGCAAATTTCCGTAAGTATTTGCGGGATATGTGTAACTTTCTGCGCCTACTAAGTACTGAATTAAATTTACAATTACAACTCCTACCCCCAAGCTGGAAACAACAGTTAGTAAAGGATCAGATCCTTGACGGCGCAAAGGTTGAAAAGCAACCCGTTCCATCACTACCCCTACCAATCCCGCCAAGGTACTTCCTAAAACCAAGGCTATAACAAATGGTAATTTTATCGGCAAGGTTGCATTCGCTAGCAAGCCGTTAAATCCAAAGCTACCACCCATGAGTGCATAAGTGAAATATGCACCCAAGGTAAAAATCGCGCCATGAGCTAAATTAATGATGCCCAAAATGGAATAAACTAAGGTATATCCCAACGCAAAAATTGCATAGATACTACCGATAGATAATCCGTTCAAAAATTGTTGCAGAAATAGAGTTATATCCATGTTGCAACTATTTTATAAATACGAACTTTCCAGTGTTTCCATCTTTATCCATCTTAATTTGAGCGACGTAAAATTCTTTTTGAATCACATCACCGACTGGTGTAAAAGCAATCTCACCTAAAGGAGTATCATACTTTCCAGCTAGTATTTGCTTGTTCAATTCTGTCCGCAGTTTATCAAGAGGTAATGTGCTGATTTTGGTTTTTTTATCCAAAGCTCTAAGAGCTTCAACATACACCTGCACCGCAGCAAAAGATTGACCAGTAAATTGGGCTGGTTCTTTCTTGTATTGCTCAATATAGGTTTGGCGAAATATCTTATTAATTTCACCAGGATATTCAGGACTGTAAGCTTGAGCAATCAGTACACCATCGCAAAGTGCTTTACACACTGATAAAACATTTGGTGTATTCAGACCATTACCACCAATAATTATGCCTTTATAACCCAGTTCTCGCAGTTGCCGCACTAAGTTACCACCATCAGCCGCTAGTCCCGAAATAATTACTAAATCTGGCTTTAAGTTAATTGCATTGGTAGCTTGGGCTTGAAAGTCTGTATCAGTAGTTTGGAACTTTTGAACTGTTACTAATTCTAGCCCTTGTTCTTTTACTGCTTTTTGAAAAATCTCCGTTTCCGATTTATTAAATGCATCATTTTGGGCGTAAAAAACTGCTACTTTTTTAATTTGAGGATTCTGCTTGAGTGCAGCTTTCAGCGAATTAGGGGCAACTATAGAGACGGGGGCAGATACACGAGCTACATAATCACCAATTTCTGGAATTCCGTTTGCGGTATTTGATGCGCCAATAACTGGGACTTTAGCACGTTCGGCGATGGGGTCAGCACTAAAAGCTTGCTGTGACAAAGTAGGCCCAACAATACCGACAACTTTATCTTTATTAATTAAAGTTTGAAAAGCGTTAATTGCTCCAGCTTCATCACCACTAGTATCTTGGTTTATCAATTTAATCGGAGTGCCATTAATGCCACCTTTACTATTGAAATACTTCTCGGCAATTCTGGCTCCCACGAATCCCTCTTGACCAAGTAATGCTACGTTGCTGGTTTGTGCTAAGGCAATACCGATGGGAATAGCACCCGATGTAGTCGTTGTCTGGGTGGTGTTAGTTGTAGTGTTATTTGTAGTACTATCTGGAGAATTTGTCACAGAACCACCGCCACCACCACAGCCTGTTAGTAGCAAAGCGCAAGTTGATAATAATGCTGTTGTCTGAGCGATCGCGTT
>NZ_DASQZC010000216.1:0-1891 GCF_035638895.1 Nostoc sp.
GTAGTGGCTGTTCCAGAAGCAGACTTTATCGGACAAATTGATCGCAACACTCAAACTACAATTTTTCTCTGTCTGGGAGCATTAGGATTAGCTACTTTGCTGGGGATTATCACCGCCCGTTGGATAACTCAGCCAATTTTGGACTTCAGCACGGCGACAAAAGATTTAGCCGATTTCACCAATGGCGAAGGCTCAGTGGTGATAGTGCAGGGCATTAAAGAACTAGAGGTGCTGGGTGGATCTTTGAACGAGATGATGCAGCAGTTACGGAAAACCTTTACTGCACAGATAACCCAAAATGAAGAGTTAGAATTGCAAGTTAAGCAGCGAACTCAAGAATTACAGCAAGAGATTCAAGTACGAATTAACAGTGAGCAAAAACTGGAAAAGCATCATCAGGTGTTGGCAGAACTGGCAAATCACAGGGCGATTTCAGAAGGAAAGCTGGAAACGGCATTTAAAGTTATTACCGAGAAAGCAGCAAATGCTTTAGAAATAGAACGAGTTAGTGTGTGGTTATTCAATAGCGACCGCACTAAACTACAATGTATAAGTCTCTATGAACGTAGCAATCAGAGACATTCAGGAGGTTTAGAACGCAACCTTGCAGATTATCCCATCTACTTTAAATCCTTGACATCTGCGCGGATTATTGCCGTCAGCGACACTCGCAACGATTTACGGATACAAGAATTATGCGATGAATTGCTAGAACCAAATAATATTGTATCCCTAATTAATACTTCCATTTGGGTTGGGGGGGAAGTAGTGGGAACAATATTGTATGAGCAGGTTGATATTCCCCGGATATGGGAACTGAGTGAGCAAAACTTTGTTAGCTCAATAGCAGAATTTGTTACCCTGACTTTAGAAGTATGCGATCGCAAACGGGCAGAATCCGCTCTACGTGAGGCTAAGAAAGCTGCCGAAATCGCAAATCGTGCCAAAAGCACCTTTTTAGGAAATATCAGCCATCAACTGAGGACTCCTTTAACCTCCATTCTAGGAATCACAGAAGCACTCCAAAATAAAGTGTACGGCCCCGTAAATGAAGAACAGCGCCAGTCTTTAAATACTCTCGAATCCAACGGTAAGAATTTACTAGAATTGATTAACCAGATCCTTGAGCTTACCGATATCGAATCCAGTAAGATAGAACTGCAACTAGCTGGTACTTCGATTCAAGGATTATGTGACTCTAGCTTGAGTTTTGTTAAACATTTAGCGTTCGAGAAAAATATCTATCTGAGTGTACAAATACCTGAAGAACTCGAACCCATCCAAGTCGATGAAAGCCGCATCCGCCAAGTATTTATCAACCTGTTGAATAACGCTATCAAGTTTACTAAAGAAGGAGGCAAAGTCTGGATTGAAGTCCAACCAACTTCTACAAATGAATATATCTTTTTTAGCGTGGTAGATACGGGTATTGGTATGCTTTCCGATGACCTTTTCCAATTATTTCAACCTTTTGTGCAAGTTGAAAATTCCTCTAACCGTGATGCTAGAGGTACTGGTTTGGGATTAGTAATGGTGCAAAGAATTGTCGAGTTGCATGGTGGTACTGTCCATGCTGAAAGCCAGTTAGGTAAAGGTAGTCGTTTTACAGTCAAACTTCCGTGGAAAAAGGCGGAAGAGTGGGGAGTAGGGAGTGGGGAGTAGGGAGTGGGAAGTTTTTCCTCGTTCCCATACAGAGTATGGGAATGCATTTATTGAGTTCTCTGACTCAATTCATACTCAATTTCCCAAGAATTTATTCTGCGATCGCTCCATCCACTCCACTAAGGCTATGATGCAGATTTGTAGGTTGGGTTGAAGGTCGTGAAACGCAACAAAGAGAAAGAAAATGTTGGGTTACGCTGCGGGAAGCCCCTTTGGGTCTACGTTCCTC
>NZ_DASQZC010000217.1:0-2519 GCF_035638895.1 Nostoc sp.
ATAAAATCAAAATGTCCATTCGTGATCTGGATCATCTAGGGCAGCGCGAACAGAAGCCAAATTTGCAAGGTCTTTGAAAGGGCTTGATTTAGCAATTTCTGTGATTGAATTTAAGGTAAGGGCTAGTTGCTCATTATTGCCGGATGCGATCGCATTATCAACGACAGCAAATAAAGCGCGAAAGTTTTCTGCACGTTCATCAAAAGAGCGATCTAGATACGCCATCAGCAACTCTCGCTGGGCGTTAATCTTAGTGATTGTTTCGTTTTCCCAAGCCTCAATCTCTCGTCTGTTTGTCTTTTCTTGTTCGGCAATTATTTTGTATTCAGTATAAGCTGAAACCATTTGCTGTAAGCATTCAGCAGGATTGATAAATTCCTTGACTACTGTGGTAACTTTTTTGACCGACATTCCTAATTACCTCCCCAAGTACCATACTTGGCTTGTATAGTCGCAGTAATAGGATTCAACTGCCCTTCACTATCTAAAACAGGAGTTTTCATGATTTCTGCAAGTGCCTTAATCAAAAGTGCGACTTTTTGAAACTTACTAGCGTCCCTGTTTTTGTCAAATGATGGTAAAGATTCAAGTTCTTCAAGACCTAAAATAGCAGATTTGTTCAGACATTCAAATACACCCTGCAATTCAGTAATCCGCCGTCTTACTTGTTGCATAAAGTCTTTTGCTGCTTCGATTTTAGCGATCGCAGTGTTGACTTCAGCGTTGTACTCCGATGCCTTTGTCAATGCTTTTTCGCCTTCACCAGCAAGCACAAAGCCTCCAATAAGGACAGCAGGGCCAACGGTGATGCCACCTAACACAAGAGAACCAAGAGCCATGCCTCCCCCACCGGCAGCTAATGAGCCACCGCCTAGCCATGCTAGAGTTGCATTCCAAGCTGCTGCACCGCTAAGTCCTCCTATAAGTGTCCCAGTACTGGCTACTCCTACAGAGGTAGCAAGACTCATTGCACCACCGTATCCTGCTGCTGCTGCCCCAATTGCTTTAGTGCCACCATTGAAAAACTGTTCAGCTTCTACTGCGGCGGCTTTGTACTCCTTAATCTGCTGAACTGAAATTCCTTCCAGCCCTTCTAAAAACTCCTTCTCGCTTTGTTTTGCTTTCCCAATATTTCGTTCAATAAAGTCAAGAAAGCGCCCAACTGTAGTCATCATCACATCAAGCTGAAGTTGACCATACTCTTCTGCAAGCTCGTTAGTCGCCTCCCAGTCTGCTTTCAACTCACTGACTGCATAGGAGTGACGATTTTGGGCACGTTCACCAATTTCCTTCGCTTCATTCATATTCCCAAAACCTTCAGCACCTTTTACTGCTCCGAAAGCAGCAGTTCCTAAAGCAATAGCACCCAAAATCAGTGGAATCATGAAATACTCCTGATGTGATTAGTATTTGGTTAGTACTTGTCTAAGGGCTGAGCATCAAAAAAAGGCATCACCTTATACCTATCATTCCCGGAGATACCAACTAATAAACATTCAGAAGGTATAAATTTGAAACTGTGATGAATGCAGTTGTTAATCCTTTTCATTTTGAGTGCGATCCCTGTGGAAGGCTAACACTAGGCTGTTGACTTTGTGCCTTTTTAGGGGATAAAAATTCATGCAAAATTTGTGTAGTCATTGCGAGCGGAGCGAAGCAATCGCCTGGGATTGCTTCGCTCCGCTCGCAATGACAGGAAAGATATTTTTTCCTCTCACAGAAATAGCATGAACCGAAAATCACCAAATTTCATCAAAGTCAACACCCTAGGCTAACACCTCAATGCAATGGACAAGTGATGTCTACGACGGGCTATTTGGCGTCACACTCGGCTTGCCGCAGGCATGGCAACTGTTAGGATAGATGACAGGAGGATTAATTATGTCCAATAAAGCCCATGAGATATACAACCAAGTTGTTTGTAACTTGTCACCAACTGAGCGGCTACGCTTGGCAACCCTGATTCTAAATGAGCTAGTCGAACAAAACTTGTCTATCATCGACCAAAGTGATACTTGAACTGAGCAAGATCAGCATGATTTAGTATCCTTCTCGTCAGAGTACGCAGCTTCTATTTTCCCTGAAAGTGAGGAGACAGTTTAGTGAGATTCAATCCCGGTGATGTAGTCACAGTTGATTTTCCTGGTGTCACTGGTATATTAAGTCCATGAAGTTTGAGTGGGATGAGCGTAAAACCAAAGCAACATTAGAAAGCATGGTTTCGACTTTGCTGATGCTTTTCGCATATTTAATCTACCCATGCTTGTCTACCTAGATGAATGAGAAGACTATGAAGAGGATCGGTATCTCGGTATTGGACTACTGGATGGTCGAGTTGTAGTAGTTATTTACACCGAGCCAGGTGAAGAAATGGTTCGGATCATCTCATTAAGAAAGGCACTGTCTCACGAACGAAAAAGCTATGAACAATACCTCAAGAACCGATTGGGTTAGAGTCGATGCAATGAGTGATGAAGACATCGACACCTCAGATATTCCACCTTTGTCAGAAGAATTTT
>NZ_DASQZC010000218.1:0-7241 GCF_035638895.1 Nostoc sp.
TTTCATTTCTTCTGGTAATACTCCATTACAACCAATGTAAAATACTAAGGGAGATATCCTGTCTTGGTAAATATTCTCTACATATTCTTCTAACTTGGTATTCGCTGCCGTCAAAGCTGCAATCATTTCCTCTTTGCTGATATGCTTGCCAGCTTGTTTCTGCTGCAACAACTGCGCCAAACTATCAGCACCAACTTTCTTAAGAATACCTACGACTATGCCATTTTGCTCAAGCCCAAGAAAATCATCAAAAATTGGTTTCATCAACTCGTCAACTTTTGTAATCTTGGTGCGTGATGATAGTAGCCTGTGCCGAACAGCGAGATTTTCATTCAATGCGATCGCAAAACTAGGCTTAATGATAATTTCTCCAGTCTCTTTGTTATAAAGACGATACATCTTACTTAGAAACTTGTTAGCAGAAGGCAACTTACTCAAATTCAGAATATCTTGACTCCCAATGTCAATTTTATAGCTCACTTTTGACTCAAGAGTACCATTAACTAATGCTTCATGGATGTCTGTGTATTCATTAGTTGTAGGAAAATTGATGTAGACGTTCTTGGACAAATAGTGCTTTTTAAACTCATCTAATTGTTCTGCTAAAAATACATCTGACTCCTTTTTCAAGTGAGCAGAAATAATACTGGTAAGTACTTTAATTCCTGCGAGTTCATTGAATAGTTCATCAATGCTGCTGTAATGACTATTAGCAGCTACAAGTGGCAAGTTATCTAACTGAATAGTATGTTCAACACGAAAGTCAAAATCTTCTGTATCCAACACACCTTTTTCTTTGAGCAAATCAAAGGCTTTTTTACTGCTGATTTTGACTTGTAAGGACTTGACGTTAATTTTGCCGTCGCTAACAATTGTGTAATTATTAAAGCTATTGAGGTCATTGACTAGTAACCCTGCTACTTCAATAGTGGGAGTTTGGTCTTCAAATTTTGCAAGTTTGACTTTACGTTTGATAAGCATATTGATAGTAGCAGTATTGCGATTAAACTGAAACTCGCCCATACCAACATACTCAGCATTATCTATATTTTCTGTTCGCAACCAAGGCTGAAGCAGTTCTCCATTTTCATTTCTCACACCTTTAACGCGCTTGATACCTGTTCTTTGATAATGTTCTTGCAGGTGCTTGATATTGACGATAATATTGTTGCGATATTGTGCAAAAATTTGGATTAGTTCTACGAGATAAGTTTCATTATTTGTCATATTGCTACCTTCCACATCAAGGTCAAGAATCTTTTAAATCCACGGTGATTGAGGTTTAATTACTATTTAAAAATAAACTGTTAAACCGTGGAAGATTCAAGGGCAAACACACAATAAATTGATGAGAAAATGCTAAAGTTTGTATATACCACACAACTATTGTGTGTTCATGATTGCATTCACGAACTAGTTAATATCGCGTTTATTTACTACAAACTTTAGGCATCGCCTGGGAAACTTTGCGTTGCATACTCACGGGATATTCTTTTATAGTACAATTGTATTACAAAAATGCCAAGTTGTGTAGGCGTAGCCCGTGATAGACATCCCCCTGCAATGAGGTGTTATTGGATTGCTGACGACTTCTGCCATACTGCTGAATAACGCCATATAACGAATAATCCTAAAACACAGATGGTATCTTTTTTTGCTGTCTCTCCGTATGGGGTATTCTGAATTCTGTCTTCTTCTCATTAATCTTGGGTAACAGTCTTATGCTCAACATAATTTTTATCAATATCAAAAGCTCTAGCATCAAACAGCAAGTAATAGTATAGTAGGATGTTAGTTGATAGCAATAATATTTCATCAAGCCAAAATTGACGGTTATAGGCAAAAGGAAAAGTTAAAGGTTTATTCCTTTATCTTTTCGGTTTACCTTGCCAAACTAACTTGGTGAACTATTAGGTATGGAGGAATAATGTTTAAACGTCGCACGATATTATCCGGTCTACTTGCACTTGGCTTAACGTTAGCATTTAGCACACAAGTCTATGGACAATTTACTGCTAGGCCAGAAGCTTGGCAGACAGTCTACAATGAGGCGGTTGCTTCGGCAACAACGACAGTTACAGCTTCGACTTTTATAGCCCACTAAAATTTTTCAACTTGGCCGGTTTTTGGAATGCTTAGACCTTTGGCTAAAAAAAGTTCTGAGTAGATATCTTGAGAATCAAGAGTAAGGAATTGTGATTTTTTGGTAATTCCTGGGCTGCTCCCCACCTGACTATATCTCTAACTCGTTAACTCCGATTCTGCCATAGCCAAATATTTCAAACACCGTGAGGAGTTTTTTATGTTCAAACCTCGCGCAATTTTTAGCGCCTTAACTGCAATTATCCTAACGCTTATCATAGGTACACAGGTGCATAAGCAACCCGCAGTTGCTTCTTTTGGGGGGTGTAATCCAACTTTACATAATCTACCTATATGCCCAAGCACAGCACCGTCAGAGTCAGCTAGTTTCCTTGACCCAACTGCAACAATTACCAATCCAAGAAATATTCGCTTGGGTGAAAAAGTCTACGTCGCGCCATTTGCCAAGTTAGATGCTACTATTGCCCCCATTAGCATCGCGGAAGATTCTAACGTCCAAGACCAAGTGAGAATTATAGCTTCGGGAACGGGAGTGGATATTGGGCCGCGAGTAATTATGGCACACATGGCCACTATCAAAGGTGCAGCCAAAATCGGGACTCAAGGCTCAACCGGGCCTTTTAGCAACCCGATTACCCATGCTCAGTTCAACAACGATATTCCAGAGACATTTCTCAGCTTCAACTGTGAAGTAGATGGTGCAACTATAGAAAGAAACACGGTAGTTAACTTTCTCTCGCGGGTTGGCCCTGGTGTTACCTTACCTGCTGGTAAAGTTGTCCTGCCAGGTAAAAACGTCACAACGAACCTAGAAGCTATTAGCGGTAGTTTAGGGAAAGTGGCAAACCTGACAGAAGCCGACGTTGCATTGCTTGAAGGCATCATTGAAGTCAATGAAGCATTTGCCAAAGGTTACACAGAATTGGCCAGAACAGACTTGTCAAATGTACAAGGCATAAATTTCGCTCCAGTCACATCTTTTAACCCCGGAGGTCTGCCGCAGATAGGTGGGATTGTAACTCGCGATCCGAGCTTCCGTAACCGCATCATCGGCAATGTCGTTCTAGAAGATTCTTTAGCAACCCTGACTAAGAAAATAGGTAATGGAATTTCCCTGCGTGCTGATGAGGGTCAACCTTTTAATGTCGGGGAAATTGCTGGGATGGCAAACGATGTTGTCTTTCACGCTTTAACAACAACTAGCCTGACTCTTGGTGATAATATTGGCTATGGGCCTCGTGCTCTAGTTCATGGCGGTAGACAGGTTGTCAATGGTGTTGCTAATGGCCCTGAAACCAGGATAGATGATTCCGTAGGGCTAGCACCGAACTCTGTTATATTCCGCTCAATCATTGGCAGCAAATCAGCAGTTGGGCAAAAAAGCGCAGTCTTTAATTCTACAGTAGCTCCGAGAACGGCTATCGGTTCTCGAACAATCTATGCTGACAACGGCAACACGATTTCATCTGTGGAGTGGTAAGCAATAACTTTTGCATAATTATGAATCTGAAAATCTTGCCGCTAGTGCAATTACAATGCCTACGATTGATTCTGCTGTTTACTTTGATATTCGGACTGATGCTAAGTCTTGATGACGGTTCATCTATAGCCGCACAGAAGGTTGGGAAACCTGGATTTATAGACCCTGTAAATGCTGACATCACTTCCAATCAGCTTCAGGTGGTAGAACCTCCAGTCACCGGACTTACTTCTACATTGTCGGATGAGGTCAAGGAATTACCTACAGAGTTAATTCGCTGGTCAACTTACTGGCAACTTTGCTGGCAACCATATCCCGAAGCTAAAGAATACGAACTACAAACGGTGCTTGTGGAAGGCAAGTCTCCAAAATTGCAACGTCAAAGCGATCGCTGCTTTCGTATACAAGCTGCATCTAATGAAAACCAAAAATCACAAGGACTTCTCAACCGTGAATTAATCTTGTTAATGCATAAAATTCAGCTTGGTTATCGAGTCCGAGCGGTCTTAGATGAGAACCATGTGAGCCAATGGTCTGAAGTTATGGCGGTTGGTGCAACTAACGTTATTTGATATTCTCAGGGCAACAGAGGCGATCGCACCTTAGCCACTAGGCAGGTGGGGTAGTTTACATAACTGACGTGCATAAGCGATCGCCTCTGTTGCTGTTGAAACTTTCCCCTCAGCTTGTGCAACGCCAATTTCTCTCAACAGTTGGCCAATAATTGGCGAAGCTGGAATATTTAATGCTATAATCAACTCCTTCCCGCTCACTAGTGGAGTGGGATGAGCAACCAGATCATCAGGGTTCAGGTAGCGGTTGATCAAAGGTGCCCAAATAAGGCAGGGTTTTGCTTTGGTTTCCACTGCTGTGTGTAGTGGCTTGTCACCAGACATCGCCTCTACAAAAATATCAAGTCCTACAGCTAATACTGTCATCGTGGGAAACACAATATCTGCGTTATGAAAGAAAAAATATTGTTCTCGCAAGGACATATCGACTACTTGAAGCTGCGGTAACAGTTTCAAGGCATTGGTTACACCCCGGATTTCGGCACGACTATAAGTTAGTTCCTGTAGTTCTATTTCTGCTAACTCTGGCACTGGGTTAACAAGACAAGCAAGTTTAGCAATACCTAACCAAGTGGTTTTAACAGTATCGCGGACATATTCTTGCAGTTGTGCCCCTAGTTGTTGCCAACTTTCTGTAAGTAAGGCAGCTGCTTCGTCAACTGCTGCTAGTTTGAGCAAGCTTTCACGGGTGGCATTTTTGAAGAAAGGCGCAAGTAAACCATCTTCCCAAGCACTTGTAATCCAAGGAGTACCCTGAGAATTGCTAAGTAGATAGCCAATTTCTACCCTAACTCGTTCGGCTGCAACTTGGCAGATATGTGATGCCAAAGAACGAATTGCGGCTTGGGTAGCTGGCTCAATAGTAAAACCTAATTGGGCGGCTTGACGATAACCTCGCATTAACCGTAAAGGGTCATCTTCTAGGTTTGCAGGTGATACCATTCGCAAAATGCCCTGTTGCAAGTCTGCATAACCTTGCAGAGGATCGATGATTTCTTGGGTATAGGGATTATAAGCGATCGCATTTACTGTAAAATCCCGTCTGTGCAAATCAACTTCTATACTATCTCCTTCCTGCTGGGCAAAGTCAGCCGTAGCGTCGGGAAAAACCACACGAGCAATTTGTCGTTCTGCATCGAGTAACACAAAACCAGCTTTGTAATGATGAGCGATCGCTCTCGCTACTTTTACCGCCTTAGATGGTATAACAAAATCTAGATCCAGATATTCGCGGGTTCTGCCAAGGATAGCATCTCGGACAGCGCCACCTACCATGTAAGCGGGTTGTGGCAAGAATTCCAAGCTGAAAGGCCAATTTTCGGGAGCTAATACCATTTTGGATTTTAGATTTTAGATTGTGTACTCCTACGGACAAGGAAGCTACAGCGCTTGTAAGAGGTTGATAAACTTTTGTCAAGAGGGTGCGGGAAAAAGGGATTCTGCTTTGAGACTGGTTTTTGCAGTGCTTTGACTATTCTTAATCCTGATTATCTTTGGCAGCGAAATACTTAATAGTTAAGAGATATTAAACTCTTTGGACGAACAAAACAGAAATAGTTTTATTATTGTAAGAGGAACTATAGCAGCCTTAAAATGAGGTTCGTCTATAAGTAGCAATAGAACAGAAAACCACACTAAGACCAATCTGGTCTAAAACAAAAGTGAGTTATTGTCTCATAAGCAAGTTACAGGCCTAAAGCAAAGGTATCTTGTCAATAAAGGTCATTTCATTATGTTAATCATAAGTTTATCAATAGCTGACCTTTATTTATAATTCAGATATCGATATATAGCATAGTATGAAGCCGAAAATACTATTTATATTTTCTGGTTAATTTAGATGCATTTGCGCGGGCATAACCTTTGTTTGTGCATTTATTAGTGTTTTAACTTTGCTTAAACATTTTTCATCAAAACATAAATAAAAATTACACCTGTCATAAATAGCTCAGTGAGGATAAAAGCATGAACACCAACTTTACAAAAGTAAGTTCGCTGAAATTCAGTCGTATCACAACACTCCTAGCAGTTGGAATAGCAGTTTCTATAGGAGTACCTGCATTGGCGGGTGTTTTATGGGTGAATTACGAAAAGAAAAAAACCAATAATTATATCCCTGTTAATGCTGTTGTAGGTGGCAGCCAGAAAGGATCTAAACTGTATGTTTGCCAAGCGATACATGATAATGAGTATACACCTGGAAAGTTAACTGAGGCTTATAATTGCTATATTCCGTGGGGAAATAAAGAACATCGCTACACAAAGTATCGTGTACTAACGGGAAATAACTGGCGCTGGAGAAATACTGGAGGGAAATTACCTTCTTCTAAAGATAGAGTTTGGGGAGGCAATGAAGATAATGGTGGAAACACATTATATGTTTGTAGAGCCAAGTTAAATAACGAGTATATACCTGGAAAATACTATAACCCGACTAAAACCTGCTACGTATCATACGGTAAACTAGAATACCGATTTACGAAAAACTTCGAGTTTTTAACTGCAAACTAAACTGGATCTTGCTAAATTTTGGTAATCTCAGCTTTAGCTACAAAACTTACGCAAACAGGCAGTAAAAGGCTTGATTTATCATAGGGGCAATTCATGTAGACGCAAAGCGGCTTCTCACATGATATTGCCCCTATAGTCCTAGTGACAAATGTACAATTACCTTAATCTCTCACAGATGAGCTACAAGTAGCATCTTGTAGAGAAAGAATAGAGGCTACGCGTCAATGGCGAGTCCGAATCCCCCACACTGTTGAATTTTGGACTTTCCTTGCTCCGCTCCTGAATTCTGAATTCTTCTTCAAGCATTGTAATAAAAATCAACCCAGCAACTCATGAATAACAGTCGGGCTTACGTTAGATTAACAATAAAGGCCCCTGGAGTTGGTTCTATTATGTGTATTTGCGTGAACTGCCACTATGTAGACAACTGTGTTACCTATCATGCCGTAGAAGGGCAGCACCAACAGCCTCACTTGACTGAAACACCGAACTTTGATCCGAATGAACCTTCTATCAATGTCAACATTCGGACTAAAGATGATGTAATTGAAATGGAATGGGATGTTGTTGGTTGT
>NZ_DASQZC010000219.1:0-3917 GCF_035638895.1 Nostoc sp.
TGCACTACTGCGGCGGGTGGTAGTGGGAAAGCGTTTCAGTTTTACGCACCGCAGACAAATTTAGGGCTAATAATTCAGCCTAGCTTTGGCATCAGTATTCAGTCGGGTAGTAATGCAGTTGCCATCTACAGATGGTCGGCAACTCCTAATACTGGAATGACCGGGAGAGAAGCTAGCCCCATAGCCCAATTACCCAATACTGGGGGCAAGTTTAATCTCACAATTAATTCCACTTATAAATGGATTTCGGTGTTTGCTAAAAATCCAGCCAATAGTAATTTTCTTGATGGAGTTTGCTTTGTGGTAAATGGCAATGTGATTACTTTATTGGGGTATTCGTGATGGTTGATAAAATTCTAGAAATAGTAATTTCGTGCCTGTGTGCAATTACAGTCTTCATCATAGTTGTTCCACTACATCTAATATTCGCACCTCTTGCTAAAAGGAGAAACGCGATTAATCGCGTCTGTACTATAGATGATGACAGATAATTTAATCGCTCTAATTTTGGCAAGAATAATTACTTTATTTCCTAATTATTTATCCTTACTAAAAAAGTTAGAGATTGGTGTATTTTTCTTTTGCTGGCGTTGTTATCTTGAAGCTAGAAGCCTCCCTGCCTATTACGGGAGGCTTGACGAGAACCTAAAAGAGCAAGCAGTTTCTGAGTACAATCATGCCCAAGTATTCTGCCAGCTTACTGGCTCTAAATTAAATATGTCTGGCGCGGGGCTGATGAGCCGTGAGGAAAAGCAGGCGTGGGAGTGGTCATTTGTAAAATGGGATTCTAGTAATGAATCCTATCAAGTTGATGGGATGAGTACTCGCTATTTATCAGCCAGAATATTTTTCGGTTTTCGTACTGCTAATTCTTACGATTGGTGCGATCGCCTAGCTTTTATGTGCGTCTTGGAAGATTTTCAGCATTGTTTTTACAAGCAACTTGCTTTCTTTGTGCCGCCAGAAGTGCAAGAAAAGCTATTGCCTATCATTGAAGATGAATTAACTCACGCTATTAATCTTCATGCGTGTTTATGGTTAATTGCTGGGGTCAAACGCTCGTCACATCTATTGCTTATTTGGCAGATCCGAAAATATTTAGCATTAATTTGTATTCCGGTTGATGCCTTGAAATTCGTTGTGGGAAATCTGAAATCGTTCGTATAAGCGTGATGCTTACTTATGGCTACTGAATTAGATTCTCCGACAATTCCCGCCGAAACCAAGCAATATTCTGATGAGGAAATTACGAAAATCCTCAATACTGCCCAAGCTACTCGCAAAGAGCGAGATGCAGCAGCTGCTAAGGCTAAAGAATTAGAAACTAAGATTACTGAACTTTCAGGAAACTTAGAAAAAATTAAGGGTATCGACCCACAGAAATATCAAGAATTAGAGAAATTAGCCCAGACTTACGAAGAACGCAAGCTCGAAGAACAGCGCAGTTTTTCTGAACTTAAAGAGCGCTGGACTGGCGAGAAAACGACTCTACAGCAGCAGATTAATTCGCTTCAGGAGAATCTGAAGCAAACCCAGATTGTCAACGCCCTAGAGAAAAGCTTTTATGCCACCGGGGGCAAATCTGGCAAGGATGATGACGGCTACACGTATTTTGATTTGATCCGCGATCGCGCCATTAATTACATTGTCCTCGATGATCAAGGCAAAATCACCGTCATTGACCCGCGTGATAAAACGCCGCTCAAAGATACCAAGGGCGTGAGTTTTACTGTGGATGATTTAATGCTCAAGCTTCGCACTGGTGGGCCCACGGCTTCGCTATTTGAACCGATTGGCAATGGCGCTGGTGGGGGGATGGTGCGATCGCATGGAGTACAAAACGCCGCGATGGTTCGGGAACAACTAATGAAGTTACCTCCCGCCCAACGATTAGCCAAGGCGCGGGAACTGGGAATTGATTAAGAAGTAATGAGTAATAAGTGAAGAGTGAATTATTTTTCTTTTAACTTATTGATTAAAAATTATTTCATTACTCATTACTCATGACCAACAACTGAGTGATTCAGCTTTTTTCAAGAAGCCGATGGCGTGATGCCAAGGGCGAATCAAAGCAAACTTTTCACCAATTTGACATCACGCCATGCCAATGACGCTATTAGAGGCAGCAAAACTCGCTCCCTCTATCCGAGATCAAGCAATTATTGAAGAATACGCTGCTAATTCTGACATCCTGCGCGTAATCCCTTTTGAAGACCATGATGGTACAGGAATCCACTACAACCGGGAAGATGAATTGCCAGGGGTGGGATTTCGCGGTATCAACGAAGCTTACAGCGAATCGGTGGGTGTTATCAATCCCCAGTCTGAAGCTTTCAAAATCGCCGGCGGTGATTTAGATGTTGACAAATTCATCATCGATACCCAAGGCGAAGATGTGCGCTCTACCCACGAAATGATGAAGGTAAAGGCGTTGTCTTTAATGTGGACACGTAACTTTATCAAAGGTGATAGCCGCGTTAATCCTCGCCTTTTTGATGGGTTGCAAGTCCGCTTAACTGGCTCTCAGTTGGTTGCTAATGCCGCCGCCGGTGGCGCTCTATCTTTAGCCAAATTAGATGAAGCGATCGACTTAGTGGATGATGCGACTCACTTAATTATGAGTAAAGCTCAGAGACGCAGATTAACAGCTGCGGCCCGGGCTGGAATTGGTGGTGATATTCGCTACGAACAAAACGAATTCGGTAAGCAAGTCGCCATGTACAACGATTTGCCAATCTTAATCGCTGACTACGACAACCTGAATAATCAGATTTTGGATTTTACCGAAACCTCTCCAGATGGCACAAGTTCCACTACTTGCACCAGCATTTACGTGGTTTCATTTATGCCCAAGAAACTGGTAGGCATTCAAGGTAAAGCTGATGGTAAATATGGGGTTGCTACCCGTAACTTGGGCGAACTCGAAACCAAGCCAGTGTTCAGAACACGGGTTGAATGGTACAACGCGATCGCATGTTACCACGGCCGCGCAGCTGCACGTTTAGCTGGCATCACCAACGCCGAGGCTGTTTCTTAGTTCCTGAAAAACTCTTCACAACCCAAACATTTATGCCACGCTCTACAATCGGCAACCGCCGCAGCATCATTTTTGATAAAGCCCTGGAACTGCGGGATTTTGCATCTGCGGCAATTTCTGCAAGCACTACTGAAAGTGCGATCGCCATTCCTGCTACCAAGCTTAAAGCTTACAAATGCGTGATAGATGTGGCTGCTCACACAGGCTACGTCGCTACCACGGCTCAATGGGATATCACGATTGAAGCTGCCTTAACCAGTGGCGGTACTTATAAAACTGTAGGCACTGTTACTTCTTCTGGTGCGGCTAATCGCTTTGATGTGCCACTTTCTGGCGAATGGATAGATGATATTGTGCCTGATGCCTACTCTATCCGCGTGAGAGCAACCAAAACTGGTTCTCCTGGCAACCTAAGCTACGGAGCCTTTTTAACTACATCATGCTAGATCCAGTAACTCTTTACAAGGATGGGAAAGCTCGGAGCATCCCGGCTATTGACGCGCCGGGATGGATGGCAAATGGGTGGGCGAAGCAGCCGACTGCACCAGAAGTTATCCCTTTATCAGTCGAAACATCGTCAAAACGTAAGAAACTAGTGGCAGCAGACAATGACGGAGACAGCTTACCGGAAAGTTAACGTCGTCGATGCTGACGGCAATTTAATCTCTTTTGGCGGTGGTGGTAGTGGCGGTGGAGGAGATGCTTCTGCCACTAATCAGGAAACTGAAATTACAAGATTAGGCGAGATACGCGATGCTATCAGCGATCGCTTACCGTCAGCCGAACTAACACCCAGCTTTATTAGCGTTACTAACTCTGGCACGATCGCATCTGGCAGACAATCAATAAGCTTTGTTAATTTTGGCAACAATGCAGGTAC
>NZ_DASQZC010000220.1:0-1831 GCF_035638895.1 Nostoc sp.
GAGGTTACAGCAGTATTTAGGTTTAATTTTAAATAGAAACTCAAATAAGACGCATTTTGTAGAAATGTGGGTGAAAGCCGAAGATTTAAGTAGACCATGTGTTGATCCAGAAATTAATGATTCTAGTTGTAATGTTTTACGCATACCGATTACTGCTAGTTATTCGATTTTGCAAGAGATATATACAACTTCTTATGCGGTTGGTAGTCAAGAACATTATCCTTGGACGGGTTTAGGTTACACCTATGATTGGGGAAATCCGAAAAAACCTCGTCAGGGAGCTAGTGAGTTTCTGATCAACGGAACTAAAGAAAAACCGATAGAAGTAGAGGTTGTTTCTGTCACAGCTACGAAAGAATATTGTAATAATCAATATTTATTGTCAGATATGAAATAATTTTACATAGAGGCGCAGAGAAAAGCGATAATTGCTTTGGCACTACAAATTCACTGCTTGCTCCGGCGTAGCCCCAAAAAGTAGACATCGCTCAACTGGGAGCATCCCCAAACATGGTCACCAAAAGTGGACAAGACCCTTAATCCTGGCTGAAAAATGTCATGATTGCAGGTCTGAGCGATTAGCATTGCAGGTCAGTACATCTAAGAAGCACGGCAAGAGACAGGGTTCTGCCATGAAGCATGAGGTGTGCTAGGTGCATTCACTGTAAGTTCCAACTCCCCTTTTGCATTCATCACCCACCCTGTAGCTTCCACAAGGGAGCAAAGCGATTTTGTGAGGTGTTGAAACCTGGGACGTGTATAGCAAGTTTTCAGGATGCGATCGCAACTAAAAAACCAGGATTTGTTGAGAATATAGGGGTGTAATTGAGAACCAAACCCCGATCTCACTTTTTCGCGTTGCTCCCCTTCCACAATCGGTTTTGGTGTAGCGGTAGTAGGTTTGATGCTAACAGGTGGACTCTTGCGGGTTCTGGCGCTGGCATTAAGAGTAACCCAATCTACTTGCACTGCGTCAGGAGTTAGAACATCTGTCCTCGGATTAGTTGGTAAACCGCCGTGTCCAGTGATCACAAATCGGTTTTGGGCGTAACCTCGACTATAGCAGACTTGTGCTACTTCAGTGTCAACTGGTACTGATGGCAAGTTGACCAAACCACTGTTGGGGTCGATATCAGGCGTGTTTAATGTCACCTGTCCAGTTGCAACAATGTCACTTTCAGGGGATAACTGTTGCCGAAATTGAGTGCCAAAAATTCCTTGTGCATTGACTTGAATATTACTACCGGGGCTGCGTCCGAAGCCAGTCGCAACAATATCACTATTCTCTGAAGGGACAGCAACTAAAAATTTAGTACTAATATTTATATTGCCATCAAGCCCAGCACTGCCAGCAACACCACTAGTGGCAGAGATTAAACCCTGATGACGTAACATCAGTAAATTTTTTATCTGTAGCCCAATATCTCCACCCCGACCTGTTCTGGATTCTGCAAATACACCCGTGGGTGAGCCATTGCTATTAGCTCCATTTACTAAAAATTTATCGGTGGCTTCAATTGTTACACTACCTGCATTTCCTTCTCCAAAACTGCTGGCAACTAATTGAGCGCCACCCTTAAGTGTTAGTTGATTTGTGGTAATTTTAATGGCTCCGGCATTTCCCACTGCCTCTTTTTCAACTGCACTAAAAATACCACTTGATAAACCACTAATATCAGTACCACTGAATACTGCATTTTGGGTATTAAGATTAATACTACCTGCGTTTCCTCTGCCAAAAGTGCTAGCGGTCAGTCGAGCGCCATTAGTGATAGAAAATAACCTAGATGTGATATCTATGTTTCCACTATTACCTTGAGCATTTGGATTG
>NZ_DASQZC010000221.1:0-2313 GCF_035638895.1 Nostoc sp.
ATAAAATCAAAATGTCCATTCGTGATCTGGATCATCTAGGGCAGCGCGAACAGAAGCCAAATTTGCAAGGTCTTTGAAAGGGCTTGATTTAGCAATTTCTGTGATTGAATTTAAGGTAAGGGCTAGTTGCTCATTATTGCCAGATGCGATCGCATTATCAACGACAGCAAACAAAGCGCGAAAGTTTTCTGCACGTTCATCAAAAGAGCGATCTAGATACGCCATCAGCAACTCTCGCTGGGCGTTAATCTTGGTGATTGTTTCGTTTTCCCAAGCTTCAATCTCTCGTCTGTTTGTTTTTTCCTGTTCGGCAACATTGAGGTAATCGGTGCAAGCTAAAACCATTTGCTGTAAGCATTCAGCAGGATTTAGGTTGGCGAGTGCAAAAGAAGCTATTTTGTGTACTGACATGCTTAATTTCCTCCCAGAGTACGATACTTTGCTTGGATAGTCGTGCTGGTAGGATTCAGATACCCTTCATTGTCTAAAACAGGAGTTTTCATGATTTCTGCAAGCGCTTTTACCAGAAGTGCTACTTCTTGAAACTTCCTAGCATGAAGATCGCGATTAAAAGGTTGGGCTTCAAGCTCTTGAAGTGCAGATTTAGCACGGTTGTTTAAATTACACACTAAATTAGCCAGTTCCACTGTTCGCCGTTTAACCTGTAATAGAAAATCTTGAGCTGCTTCAATATTGGCAATTTCTATGTTTACCCTAGCTTCATACTCCCGCGCTTTAGTCAAAGCTTCCTCACCCTTACCAGCAAGTTGAAAACCCCCAACCATCAACGCAGGGCCGAGTGTAATACCTCCCAAGACAGCACCACCAACCGCCATACTGCTACCACCTGAGCAAGCTATGGTCGCATTCCAAGCCGCAGCACCACCAAGTTGTGAGATACCGACTTGAGCAGTCCACAATCCAAAGAACCTGGAAACAGTAACACTACCTACACTCTTTGCTAAGGTAATTGCACCAGAACCTGCTGCTGAGGCTGCAACGGCTGCTGAGACACCACCTTTCACCCTTTGATAATTTCTGTTTTGTACTCCTGAATTTGTTGAGTGGAGATGTTTAATCCAGTTAAAATGTCCAGATTGTTTTGGGAAGCTCGCTGACCAATTCTTTCAATAAAAGCTATAAAGTTTGAAATTGTACTCTGCTTGATACGAAGCTGCATTTGACCATAGGTTTCTGCTGACTGGTTGGTAATTTCCCAGGCTGCTTTTAAGTTTTGCAAGCTACTTTCGTATTTTTGTTGAGCTTGTTCACCAATTTCTTTTGCCTGATTCATATTGCCAATGCCTTCAGCACCTTTTACTGCTCCGAAGGCTCCAGTAGCCAAAGCAGCAGCACCCAAAATCAGTGGAATCATGAAATACTCCTGATTGTAATTAGTATTTGGTTAGTACTCGTCTACGGGTTAAGCATAAAAACAAGGCATCACCTTATACTTATATTTCCCGGAGATACTAACTAATGAACATTCAGAAGGTATAAATTTGAAACTGTGATGAATGCAGTTGTTAATCGTTTTCATTTTGAGTGCGATCCCTGTGGGAGGCTAACACCTCAATGCAATGGACAAGCAATGTCTACGACGGGTTATTCGGCGTCACACTCGGCTTGCCGCTGGCATGGCAACTGTTAGGATAGATGACAGGAGGATTAATTATGTCCAATAAAGCCCAAGAGATATACAGACAAGTTGTTTGTAACTTGTCACCAACTAAGCGGCTACGTTTGGCAACCCTGATTCTAAATGAGCTAGTCGAACAAAAGTTGTCTATCATCGACCAAAGTGATACTTGGACTGAGCAAGATCAGCATGATTTAGCATCCTTCTCGTCAGAGTACGCAGCTTCAATTTTCTCTGAAAGTGAAGAGACAGTTTAGTGAGATTCAATCCCGGTGATGTAGTCACAGTTGATTTTCCTGGTGTCACTGGTATATTGAGTCCATGAAGTTTGAGTGGGATGAGCGTAAAAACCAAAGCAACATTAGAAAGTATGGTTTCGACTTTGCTGATGCTTTTCGCATATTTAATCTACCCATGCTTGTCTACCTAGATGAATGAGAAGACTATGGAGAGGATCGGTATCTCGGTATTGGACTACTGGATGGTCGATTTGTAGTAGTTATTTACACCGAGCCAGGTGAAGAAATGGTTCCGATCATCTCATTAAGAAAGGCACTGTCTCACGAACGAAAAAGCTATGAACAATACCTCAAGAACCGATTGGGTTAGAGTCGATGCAATGAGTGATGAAGACATCGACACCTCAGATATTCCACCTTTGTCAGAAGAATTTT
>NZ_DASQZC010000222.1:0-16192 GCF_035638895.1 Nostoc sp.
TCAAAATCTGCGCGGATAATCCCACGGCTAGGTGATGCCTTTTTTACCTCGGCAATTAAGCTAGGTTGGTTAGGATTTTCTTGCAAAGCATTCAAGAAATTTCGCACAGTCGGGGCTGCATTTAACTGTTGTCGCAAGGAGGTTAAAGGCAGTTCTTGCTGCATTTGTGCAACTTCTTGCCTTTTATGCAACACAATTTCTTCAAGAATATGGCGGGGAGGGGCAACTTGGTTGGTCATAAAATGCGTGGGGAGTGGGGAGTAGGGAGTGGGGAGTGGGGGAGGCAGGGAGAGCAGGGGAGGCAAGGAAAAATAACTAATTGCCAATGCCCAATGCCCGATGCCCAATGCTCAATGACTAATGACCAATGACTAATGACTCTTTGGTTGTATATGCACGCACCACATTTTTAATGATTTCCAGACCGACTTCTCCCGCTAGAGTCATGATTGACTCTGGATGAAACTGAACGGCGGCGATGGGAAGTGTCTGATGTTCAATGCCCATAATTACGTCGTCATCAGAAATTGCTGTCACCTTGAGTTCTTTTGGCAAACGTTGGGGTAGGGCAAATAATGAATGATATCTACCGACTGGAAAAGATTGTGGTAAATTTTTGAAGGTCACAGAATTAGGATCGGTAACAAAAATCCGTGAGGATTTACCATGTTGGGGATAGTTGAGGACTCCTAATTCTCCATCAAATGCTTCAACAATGCCTTGCAATCCCAGACAAACTCCGAAAATAGGAATTTTGCGATGAAGAAGGGCACCGACGGTCTGGGGAACCCGAAAATCACTTGGTCTACCAGGGCCAGGAGATAAAACAACTAAGTCAGGGCGTTCTGTATCAAATAGAGATTCCGAGAAACCATGACGCAGCGTAGTAACACTTGCACCAGTTTGGCGAATGTAATTGGCTAGGGTATGAACAAATGAGTCTTCATAGTCTATTAGTAAGATGCGTTTGCCAGCTGCCGCACTTGGAAGGATTTTAGTTAACTTTATGGAACTGGATTCATCAACTTTCTGAGTGGTTTGCTTTACACGACGAATCGTCTCAAATAAAGCAGCAGCTTTGGTAATTGTTTCTTGTTCTTCTGCTTCGGGTATAGAGTCATAAAGGACAGTAGCGCCAACTCTCACTTCGGCGATGCAGTCTTTTAAGCGGATTGTCCGCAGAATTAATCCAGTATTTAAATTCCCATTGAAATTTAAATACCCAACTGCTCCACCATACCAACGTCGGGCGCTACGTTCATGCTGTTCAATAAAATCTATTGCGGCTCTTTTAGGTGCGCCGGTGACTGTAACCGCCCATGTATGCGAGAGAAAGGCATCTAAAGCATCAAATTGCGATCGCAGTATCCCCTCAACATGATCTACTGTATGTATCAGGTGGCTGTATAATTCAATTTGACGACGACCAATCACTTGTACTGAACCAGGTTCGCAGATTCGGGATTTGTCATTGCGATCGACATCAGTACACATGGTCAACTCAGCTTCATCTTTATGAGAGTTGAGTAACTGACGAATTTGCACGGCATCGTCAAGAGCATCTTGTCCCCGGCTAATAGTGCCACTAATGGGACAAGTTTCAACCCGTCTACCTTCAACCCGCACAAACATTTCTGGAGATGCGCCAACCAGATATTCTCCACCTAAATTAAAAATAAACCCATAAGGGCTAGGATTTATTTCTTTTAAAGTGTTAAATAATTTACTAGGTTCATCTTCATAGCCTTCAAAAAAGTTTTGACTAGGAACTACTTCAAATAAATCGCCTCGGCGGAAATAATCGAGCGCACCCTCAACTTTTTTGGCATACTCGCCTACTTTATGGTCAGCAGTTTGATTTGGGAAAAGATGTTTTCCGCGATAGTCTATAGACTCACCTGTTCGAGGAAAATCATTAGTGCTGCCATGCGTTGTTTCAAATTCATATTGTAAACGAAATGCGCGTTGTTGATAGTAATCAACAACTACCAAGTCGTCAGGTAAATAAAGTACTAAATCTCGCTGATCTGTAGGACGTTCTAGACGTTGGGTAATTGGTTCAAACTGAAAAACTAAGTCATAACCAAAAGCACCATACAATCCTAAATGTTCGTCTTCTTGGCTAGAAAAAGTGTGTAAAATTTCGCGGACAACTGTAAATGCTGAAGGTTGTTTACTGCGTTCTTCTTCAGCAAATAGTTTTTTGGTAGCTTTAACAAAGCCTATAACACTATTATTGTCTATGCTAACTTTCTCAAGTTGTATTGAGTTGGATAAGCACTCTAAGAGTAATGGCAAAAGTACCCGACCGCGTTCATTCAACGCTATCAAAGTAAAAGCATTTTCCTGTGTAGTCAATTCCAATGGTGGATTGACAAATCCGATCGCCCATCTTTTGTATCTGCCTGGATATTCGTAACTGCTCCTTAACAAACCTCCACGCTGAGAATTTAAGCGGAATAGAATGTCTTCGAGAGCAGTGTCCATCTTAACTTCTGTGATGGAGCGAGAAACAAGTACACCGCCAAGAGTTTTGTATGAACGGGAATCAAAAATCATGGGAAAATTCTCTGGAAGAGTTATTAGTCAAAAGCTAATCATTATTGATAACTATCTTCAAATTAAAAACAAATCCAGATAATCCGATGTCAATTTAATTCAAACTATCTAAATCTGCGGATTCTTTTTAAAAGATGTAATGAAAAACTTTTCGCTTCTTAATTAAGAATACTAGATATCAAGCAGTTAATACATTGAATAATTTTTCGATTAGATGTCAATTTATTCGCTTTTTATACTGCTTCTCTAGTACATTTCCTGATAGCCATATTCAAAAATAACCGCCTCCCTCAAAAGTAGTAGATCCTCTCACAACCTCAGCGTTCCTTTGCGCTTCCCTCAGCGTCCCTCTGCGTTTAAAATCCAACCCTAAAACTCCCTCAACAGCGATATTGCCTGCCTATACAAAAACAAATCCACCTCATGAACCTCAACTCCTTTCCCAATCCTTTGTAACAGCATTAAAGTCAACTCTCCCCCTAAATGTTCCCGAAACTCAGTTAAACCCCGAAACAAACAATTAGGATGTTCCAGTTGTGATAACTTCTCAACCATTTCTGGCACATACAACGTAAAACCCAACGCCGACAAACTACTTAATATCCTTTGCCATTGTGAGCAATCCAGCAATCCTACCAAATAGGAATAAGTGCTATCCAAAGCAATACCGATCGCAACTGCTTCGCCATGACGCAAGCGATAATTTGTCAAATGCTCCAGTTTATGAGCCGCCCAATGTCCAAAATCCAGGGGACGAGACGAACCCATTTCAAAAGGATCGCCGCTATTGGCAATATGTTCTAGGTGCAACTGGGCGCAACGATAGATAACTTGTTGCATAGTATCCATGTCTCGCCGTGCAAGGGCTGCGCTGTGAGAGTGGATATAATCAAAAAAGCTAGCATCCTTAATCAGCGCCACTTTCACTGCTTCTGCGATTCCAGAACGCCAATCGCGATCGTCTAAGCTTGTCAAAAAGGCAGAATCATTTATAACTGCATAAGGTGGCGCAAATGTGCCGAGAAAGTTCTTTTTACCAAAGGCGTTGATGCCGTTTTTTACGCCAACCCCAGAATCATTTTGTGCTAATACAGTTGTTGGAATCCGAATTAGACGAATACCCCGGTGAGCAGTTGCGGCTGCATATCCTACCAAATCCAACACAGCCCCGCCCCCGATCGCTAACACGTAACAATGACGACACAATCCGGCTGCTTCAATCTGTTGGTGGATTTGATCTACTAAATTGCGATCGTTTTTAGCCGCTTCTCCTCCCGAAATTATCATTGGTTCGGCTGCGATCGCTACTATCTCTGCATAAAAATTGGTATAGGCTACTAATTGCTTAACCAATTCCGGTTGATGTTGTAATATTCCTGCGTCTACTATCGCTACAACTTTCTTCGGCTTTGTCTCCCCATCTGCTGAAATTACTTGGGCTAAGGTGGGGTTTTTCAACTCAAATAAATTTTTGGTAAAGTAAACCTCGTAATTGAAAGTAACCGAAACACGTTGATGAATTGGTTGCAGATTGAATTTACTTTTTTGCTTAATGTCAACTACCATGTTTTTGCTTATATATTTACAAGTGTGGCACGATTCAAAGCTTGAAGAAAAATGTCTACCGAGTGAGAACCATTGATCTTGACTTTATTATTAATGATGAAGAACGGCACGCTGTTGATGCCATTCGGCCGAGCAAATATTGATTCTGCTACGAAAGCTTTAATTGCAGCATCATCGCTCAATTGCTGGCGTAATTCCCTAGAATCCATTTGGTAAGCTCTACCTATGGCAATCAAAACTTCAATATCTCCGATGTTCAAACCGTCTTCAAAATAAGCTTTATAAATGGCTTCTACAACATCGTTTTTTACCTTTGCTGGTGCAAGTGTAATCAGTCGGTGCGAAAGCTTAGTATTGACAGCCAAACGGATTTTGTCAAAATTTAGCTTGACTCCAGCCATCTCACCTGCGTATTGCGTAGAATCAAACAGATATTGCAGTTCTTGGGCTTCTATGCGTTTTCTATTTTGCATAAAGCTACGAAATTCGTACCCGTCAGCAGGAATGGTATTGTCGAGAATAAAGGGATGCCACCGGATATCTACTTCTTCTTCTTGCCATTTTGCCAATGCATCAAACAGATGCTTTTTACCAATTCTGCACCAGGGACAAACGGGATCGTGAAAGATGTCTATCAGCATAGTTTTTATCATTCAAATGCTAATATTTGTGTGCATTTGTGGTTTAAAATCTCGTTGAACTGTTGTATTTAAAGGCTGGAGAAAAGCATTGGTTTTTTCTTCAAAAAAGCTTTGAGTAATTTCAAACTCTTGAATTAGTGCGTCTCTATCTTTCCTTGCTACCAGTCTTGCTAAACGGCTGTAAGTCTTAGCTAAAAAGCTAATTGCATTACACCGTTCTTCTGTAGCTAGCATAATATCAACACATAAATTAGGATTCTGGGAAAACAAACGTTTAACAATGTCAATTTCTTGACGATAGTTAGGCGTTGACATTGTTAAGCTCTGCTTTATATCTACTTTTACTTGTGCTAAGAAAACACCAAGACTAAATCTACAAAAATGTTGCGTTGCTTGAATAATCACCATCATTTGATCGTGTTCTTCAGGCGTACAAACAATTAATTCTCCACCTTTACTTTTGATAAAGTCTAATAACCACTGAAATGAATCATCGTTTCGACCTGGGCACACTACCACCTTTTGTCCCAAAAACGATTTGATATTTGGCCCAAACATTGGATGTAAACCCATGACTGGGCCAGAATGATGTTCGAGCATCGCCTGAGTTGGCTGAGTTTTGACGCTTGTGATGTCACACAAAGCTGTATTAGGCCCAAGGTATTTAGCTGCACGTTTGATAACATCAACTGTATATTCAATGGGAACGCTTACTAATACTAATTCTGCCTGACTTAACAATTTATCTGCGTATTCCCAATCTTCATGTTCGAGAACGCTAACATTGTGACCTACTATGGAAAGCTGCTCTTTGAATAATCTTCCCATCCTGCCGCGTCCACCGATGATGGTAATTTGTCGGGAACTGACATGATTTGTTGCAGATTTAGGAATTAGAGGAGCATGACAACTATTTACTATACTTGCCCAAACAGACTCAGGAATACCAGCTTGAGCGAGTAGGGGAGCCACATCAGCCAGTTGTTCATCTAAAGAAGGTTGTTCTGATGCTGCTAATAATGATATGCGATCGCTAAGTAGAGCGATCAAGGTTTGGTCAGTTTTTTTAAGCTGATCTGAATAAGAGGATTTTAAAGGCATTTTTCCCGTCCCCAATTTTCATATATCAACAAGTGATTCCTTAGAACTCAATTCGGGCAAGATATCCAAATTTGTTGCTTTTTTGGCGATCGCATCCGAAAATAACTCTTCATACCGATCTAGCGCTTGCTCAAAGGAATAGTTTTCTACGGCAAACTTTCTTCCTTTGCGCCCTAATTTTGCTGCTAATTCCGGCTGATTATATAAATCCAATACTGCCGCAGCCAAAGCATCTGCTGACTCAGGCTCAACGATAACGCCGCCACCACTTTTTTGGATAGCTTTGGCAGCAGTTCCAGTTGCGGGAACTGAACCAACAATTGGGCGACCACTAGCTAACAGCAGTGGTATTTTAGAAGGCATATTGAAAGAAATCACATTGCTCTTTTGCACAATCAACCCCAAATCTGCGGCTGCTAACATTTGTGGTAGTTTTTCTCGTGGTTGCAATGGTATGAGCAAAACATTATCTGCACCACAAGCAAGACAATGTTTTTGCAACCTTTCGAGAGCTTGAGATTCACCTGCGATCGCAAAGACAATATCATTAATATGACGCAACCGAGATGCTGCTTCTATTACTGTCTCCAAACCTTGCGTCAGAGCAATATTACCTGAATAAAGCACTACAAATTTATCATCCAGTTGATGGGTAGCTCTCCAGGAGTTATTCTCTTTCGGTAAAGGGCGGATAAAATTTAGATTCACCCAATTTGGAATGCAGGCAATTTTATTAGCCGGTACACCTTTATTTATTAAATTATCTACAAAGCCATCGGCAATCACGCTAATGGTATGTGCAGTTCGGTAGGCAAATTTTTCTAAAGCTTCCAGAGCTTGAATCATCAACTTATTTTTAATAAGCCCAACACGCACAGCAGCTTCCGGCAGGATATCTTGGACGTTCAGCACTACTGGGCAATTATATAGCCAAGCTATTAAGGTTGCAGGTAAGCAAACTAGTAGCGGCGGCACTGTTAAGAGGATTACATCAGGTCGCTCGCCCTTAAGGGCTTGTGGCAAACTCGTAAAAACAAAGCTCAACTCTAGCAGTAACCTGTCTATAAGATTAGGTTTAGACTTAATCCGTAGGTAACTACGCTGAATTTTAACACCATTTTTATGTTCAGTAACGTATAACTTCCCCCGATAACCATCGTAAATCTGACGCTGAGGATAGTTAGGCATACCTGTGATTACTCGCACTTGATGCCCTCGCTTCACCAGCCCTTCTGCTAGTTCAGTCATCAAAGGTGCAATACCAATTGGCTCTGGATGATAATTGTATGAATAAATCAGAATTTGCATGAACTCTTAATGTCCTGAAAGCACCTTGACAATGTTGGCGTTATTGTGTTCTCCAGTTTTTATTTCCCTTGTTCCGGATTTAATAACCTGAAATTTTCGTATGGTGTGTAACGCACCGAATTTATTGAGACGGTGCGTTATGGCCTTGGCTAACGCACCCTACGAAATTTTTAATTACGTTAGCGTAGCGGGGCGTAGCGGGGCGTAGCCCATTACCAATTAGTAATTCTTTAAATTCAAGACTGGCTTTTGTTGTCCACGTTTCCGCAATGTGACGGTGACAGCACCAAGTCCGAGTAATGCTAAACTCAATGCTGAACTAGGTTCAGGTACTTTAGTTGTGCCTTCTACGTTTAACACTTGGACGCGACCTTGGAAGAAATCGCCCACATACAGCTTGTCATCTTTGAGGGCTGTACCACCTGTCCAGTTAAATCTGCCTGGTGTGAGGTCAAGGGGATTGCCAAAAGGAGGGCCAGTTAATGCTGGAGGGGGGACTAGCTTGCCTGATGCATCTAGGGCTGGTTGACCGTAGGAAGTCAAGAAGTTACCGTTTTTATCAAATACCTGAACGCGGCTGTTGATAGAATCAGCTACATAAACATTCTCTTGGTCGTCCACTTCGATGCCAATTGGCTGAAGAAGCTGTCCAGGCCCGCTACCTGCTGAACCAAATGCCAACAGAGGATTACCATTTGGATCGAGTACTTGAACGCGGTTGTTATACTGGTCAGCTACAAAGATATTTCCACTAACTGGGGAAATTCTTACACCTGCTACACCTTGGAATTGTCCAAGTTCAGTCCCAACGGTGCCACCAATGGCACCAAGTGGCTGTCCGTCTGGTGTGAATTTAAGGATTCTTTCGCCGTTAAAATCACCTACGTAAACGTTGCCAGTTTTGTCAAATGTCAAACCAGATGGGCCAAAGAAAAACCTACCCTCTACCAGAGGGGTAAATGCTCCATTTGCAAAGGATCTAATAAAGTTACCCTGAGAATCGAATTGATTGATACGGTTGTTGTAAACATCACCTGAATACAGATCCCCTGTTACGGGATTAAAATCTACAGTTGTTGGCTCGTCAAACTGCCCAGGCCCTGTGCCACCGGAGCCAATTGCTCCAATATACTGACCGCTAGGATTAAATATTTCAATTTTATTACCAAGGTCGAAGTTAGGAGTACCATCCGCCGGGTTAATACCGCGTCCGTTAGCTATGAGGGTATTCCCTTGGCTATCCACCGCTATCCCTTGGGGAACAAAAAGTTCTCCAGGGCCGAAGCCAGGACTACCAATACTTCTGTCGTAAGTTAATGTTACAGCATTGGCTTGGGCTGCTGTTGCCAGCACCATGACTCCAGTACCGAGAATGCCGATTGAGAAATTTTTGACTAATCCCATGAGTTTTAAGTCCTGGTTGTATGAGTGTATACTCTTTCCTAGACTAATATTCGTTCCCAGCTCTAGTTCGGGAACCCTAATATTTGGGCTGCTGCCTCCTGTTTGAAATGCAACTTTCTGTGTGAGGCAGCAGCTATTCTCTAACCATTACCTGGTGTCAGGTAATGAGGAATTAGACTATCTCTGCTTTGGGTAGCAAACCCAACTTGTCTTGGCGTTTGCGCTTGGCGATCGCACCAGTTGCGCCTACACTAGCAAGTGCTAGTAAGCCAAGTATTGAAGTAGGTTCGGGGACTCTTTCTGTAACGATACCATCCACCCGAACCACCGATCCTAGTTCTGGGCCAACACCGCGCTTGGTGATGTATATTTGCCCGTCAGGGCCAATATCAATTCCAGCAGACGATTCCAACCCTTCACCGGCAGCAACCAGGGTTGTACGAGTTAGATCGGGAGCAACTTTAATCAGAGAACCAGGCAGGAACCGCAAGTCACCCTTCAACTGAGACTCGTCGCCGAACTGTAACACCAGCAAGTTGCCTTGATCATCAAAGGTTAAGTCTGTGATTTGCGTAAACCCATCTAGAAAAACCTCTGGGTTTCCATCCTCACCGATACGGAAGATCCGCGATTCACCTTCTGGATATGGAAAACCTGAATATTCGGCAACGTACAAGGCTCCATCAGGGCCAATCGTGCCACTTGTAGGTACTGATTGAATTGCGATGTTTCCTCCTGGAAGTATTTCTATTAACCCTGGAGGCAGTTCTTGTCCTGGTGGAAGGGGTGGCAATGTTGAAGCACTAAGGACTTTCTTGGGAATTGCGATCGCCTCAGACTCACTTCCGTCAAGTTTGATTTTGTAAGCGGCATTTCCACCACCGTCAACGACATAAGCAGTATCACCACTAACGGTCAAATCAAAGGGATTGGTAACTACATCCTCACCGTCTGGGTTATTAGTAATTTCATACTTGCCAAAGTCGAAAATACTTTCCAGTTCTCCGGTGTTCAAGTCAGCTTTGAAAAGTTGTGCTAAAAGCGGGGTATTCAGTACTTTATCGGGTGTGGATGGCGGGAAAGTAGCAACTTGCTGTGGTGGGATAGTGAATTGAGAACCAAGGTTAAGTGATTCTAAATCACGATTTCCTGGATAACCAGCAAACCCAGTTAGAAGATAAGCATTCCCCTGAGAGTCGAATTGTACGTCTTGAATACCAGCGCCTTGGTTGCCACTGGGTTGCTCTGCTACAGATTCAAAGTTATTGAATAGACGCTGTGTGGTGCCATCTGATGCAACTTTAACCAGCGAACCACTATTACCAGCACAAATAGGCTGAAATAAGGTACTCGGAGATGGTTGGCAATTTCCGTTTCCTCCGATACCTGGCTCTGCCACGTAGAGACTACCGTCAGGGCCAAAGCTAACACCCCGTGCATTACTGACTCCATCGACAATTGTCGTTAGTGTTGCAGCTTGTACAGATGGCGTTCCACAAATAGCAGCAAAACAAAATGTAAGAGATGTAAGAGCAAATGACTTGAGTTTCATACCTTTGGAGATTGAGACTTAAAATAAGTGGAAACTTTTATGGTTTTAAAGACAACGAATCCTAGTCTTTGAAGAACGCAGGATTGGTTTGAAACTCTTTACTTGAGGGCCACGGCTCCATTTATGGGAGGTTTCGTGGCTCTCCTTTTGTGCAAGCAAGCAACGCCGAAAGCACCGATCGCTAATATGCCGAAAGCAGAACTCGGTTCAGGTACAGATTTGATATTTTCAATTCTGAGAACTTGTCCACCTCCAGGGCGATCGCCTCGGTTTGTGACGTATACCGCACCATCAGCACCAATAGTCAAGGCGCTAGGCGACTCTAATCCATTCCCACTCATAAGAGTTGTGCGTGTCCCATCGGCAGCTATTTTGATGACAGAACCATCAAAATCACCCTTCCAAGCTGACTGATTGGCGTACTGCAAAGCATACAAATTGCCCTCAGTATCAAATTCCAAGTCTGTGAGTTGGGTAAAACCATCGGCATATACTGTTGGTTTTCCATCAGCACCAACTCGATAGATTTTTGCCCCACCTTCTGGGAAGGGAAAACCTGTAAATTGGCTGACATAATAAGCGCCATCAGGGCCTTTGGTCACACTTGAGGGTACTGGTTGAGTTGCAAATTGCGATGGGCGAAGCCCCGCCTTCGGCGATCGCACCTCTTCACCTTGAGATGGAACCTGTGCTGGTTCATTTGATGGTGTACCAGAGGGTGGAAAGACGGGATTAGCTAATATGTCTTGGGGAAACGCAACTATCGCCTGTAAATTACTGCCATCAGCATTCACACTTAGGAAGTTGTTTGCACCTGCATCAACTGCAACTAAATTGTTGCCATCTATTACGAAACCCAAGGGATTGCTACCAACATCACCACCATCGGGATTGTTGGCGAGTTCATAGTTAGCTAAATCGGCAACACTCTTCCAGGTATTGGTATTAAAGTCGGGAGCAATGATTTTACCGAGGTCGGTGTTACCTAAATTGCGATCGCGAAAGGCTGGATTAGCCCCATACCCAATCAGAACATAAGGTTTACCTTGAGCATCAAATTTTATATCACGAGGCCCGGCGGCTCCAGTGCCATCTGGTAATGCTAAGGAAGAAAGTCCTGTAAGTATGCGCTCAGTTTTACCATTCTCAATTTTGGTAACTGCCCCAGTTGTGCCATAGCATAAAGAATCGCCCTGACCGCTTGCTGGTGGAACACAACCTCCACTTCCCCCTATTCCCGCCTCTGTGACATAAAGATTACCATCAGGGCTAAAGCTCAGACCTCCGGCGTTATATAGACCGTCGGCGATTACTGAAAAGGATGCAGCTGAGGCAGCTTTGATTCCAGAAAAACCGGCAACACAAAAAGTGAGGATAGTAATGATAATTTGTTTCAGTTTCATGTGTTGCAAGAGAGCTTATTGTGGGGAATTTAGGGGTGAATTTTAAACGCAGAGGAACGCTGAAGTTTTAGTTGGTAACTAGTACTTCTGGAGTTTTTGGTAGATAGCTCATTCCTCGGTCAAAGGATTGGAGGTTTCCAGCTTTGGCTTCTAGTAAACGTTTGATGTTCATGCTCTCAGCGCCAAAGTCTTCAATTTGAAGTTTGCCGTGGGTGACAGTTCCATCTGTTTTCCAGAATGTGATTCGATGCAGGATAAAACCTGAAGCTTCGGGGTCAGCGAATGCATAAGCGGTTGGGATGAGCAACGCTACAGAACGCTGATAATATTCGTAGTCTGGATAAAAGTGTTCTTGTTCAAGCAAGTAGTATTTGCTCAGGCTATGAACCCGCACGGAAACTTTTACTTTCTGATCATATTCATCTTTGAATTCACCTGATTCAGAAGTAATCTCACCATTTGGGCGCAGTAAATGTGCCCACTCATCTATGTTCTGTAGGTTTTGTAGGTATTCAATGCCGATTTCAATTGGGGCATCAACATAGATGGTGTCAGTATCGATAAAGTGGCTACCTTTGGCTGCTGAGGTCAGACCAGCCTTGCGTTCCAAATTACCTTTGAGGGAACGACACTCGGAAGTATGTACCGTGTGAATTCCCTGCATAATCATCTGAGTTTGTCGTTTTGGATCGACAAAGCTCAACCAATGGAAGTACACACCATTTTCATCTGTTCCCGGCTCAATATAATTTGTAGGAAACAACAAAACTGGGTAAACCTGAAAATATTTCTGATACTCTAATCCACAGTGCCACTCAATGCCGTAGAAAAGCGGATTTTCTAGTTTTTTAACGTGATAATAGAGATTTTTATGATAACCAGATGCAGTTCCGAGCCAGGTATCTTCGTCAACTTGCTCTTTCATCCGGCTATAAAGCGTCCATTCGTCTAAGTTTTTTAAACTACAAAGATACTCAAAGGCGCTCTCTGGTGAAGTAGCAATGTAAGCTGATGTTGCAAAGGTATTCTTTTCCACTTATCACTCCTTAAGATAATAACAATTAAGCTGCGATCGCTTTAGTTCTATTTCGTTTACCATTCTGAATCCGATCTTCTGCTAATTGTTTAGCAGCATCGTTAGTAGTAACTCCTTGCTCTTTAGAAATATCAAAAATTGCTAGTAGTGTGTCATAAATGTTATGCACTTGCTTAAAAGCTTTTTCTTCGTCATAGCCAATCATTTCGTTATAAACGTTGATTAGCCCTCCGGCATTAATTACATAATCAGGGCTGTAAAGAATCCCTTTTTTGGCAAGCATTTGACTATGCAGTTGCTCATTCTCTAACTGATTATTAGCTGCACCAGCAATAATAGAAGCTTTTAAGAAAGGAATTGTATGACTATTAAGAATTCCTCCTAAAGCGCAAGGAGCAAATATATCTACATCAAGAGAGTAAATCTCGGTGGGTTCGACAATAGTTGCGCCAAATAGCCGTTTTGCTTCTTCCGCTTTTACTGGATCTACATCGCTAACAAAAAGCTTGACATCATGCTCATGTAAGTGACGGCAAAGGTTTTTACCTACATTTCCTAGACCTTGAACTGCAACTTTCATGCCATCAAGTCTTTTGCTTTGCCAATGAGACTCTACAGCAGCTTTAATTCCTAGAAAAACTCCTAGTGATGTTATGGGAGCAGGGCCACCAGATTTTTCTGATACCCCAACAACATGTTTTGTTTCTTGGCTAATTGTCCGCACATCGCCGGGGGTAATATTGACATCTTGCCCGGTAATAAAACGCCCATTCAAACTATCAACAAAACGTCCGTAAGCTCTTAACAGATCATCTGTTTTATTTTCAGGATTAGCGATAATGACTGCTTTTCCGCCACCAGCCGGGATGTTCGCACACGCAGCTTTATATGTCATCCCACGACTCAGACGAAGTGCATCTTTTAAAGCAGCTTCTTCGTTTACATAAGGCAAGAGTCTTGTTGCTCCCATCGCTGGGCCCAAGGTCGTGTCATGGATAGCAATAATCGCCTTAATTTCGGGATTTTTACCATGACAGAAGAGAACTTGTTCGTGACCCATTTCTCTAACAGTTTCAAATAGCAGCATTTTCACCTCTCGATATTGTTTGGTATTGGTTAGAGAAAGTAATTTGCATTACAAAATGTAAAGATATAGACAAAAAAACGCTCTGGAATATTAAGATAGGATGAAGTAAAGAAGCATAATGTTTTAAAAATCGAAAATTCCAGTTGATTTGGGTACAGTTTTTTGGCTGGAATAAAGTTTTTACCGCTTCTAGATTCATCCTTTGTCTTTTGTTGAATAGTTGGGCTGTTTTAGTGTCTATAACAATTGCAGGAAATTGTCAGGTTTTAAAGTTAAACCATTGGAAATGAAACTTGCTTGGCTGGATTTTTAGCCGAACTTGATTTAATTCCTTGTGCTGCTAAACCTTTATTGCGTGCGCCTGAGGGTGCTGGTCGATCAGCGTCAATCACTACATCGATCAGAAAGGGAGCATTTGATGCGATCGCTTGTTCTAATGCTGCTTCGATTTCTGACTCTCTGACGACTACGAGCGCTTCTGCTCCCATACCACGAGCAATCATGGCGAAGTTTGTTGGTGGAAGTGTTGCATCTGCACCCTTTAATCCCAAGACTTTCATCCCTTGATGGCACATGTTGTAACGCGCATCATTGAGTACAATCCAGATTGCGGGAATTTTGTATTTCACAGCTGTGCTAATTTCGTTATTCATCAGCATTGCTCCATCTCCGACAATCCCTACAGCTATGCTATTGCTTGCCAGTGCAGCACCCAATACTCCGGTGACAGCGTGACCCATTGCGCCAACTCCGGTGCTGACTCGGTAACGATTGGCTTCAGAAAATTGGAGTAGATGAGTTGACCAAGTAAAGGAGTTACCACACTCCGCCATTACTATGGCATCGGTATTTTCAACAATTATCTTTTGAATTGCTGCCATCAATACTTCTGGCCGCACTGGATAATCTACATCTGGTGCAGGTTCAATTGCTTTGGGTTCTGGACGAGGTAGTGGCAAAGTTGTGGAATCAGGAGCATCCGGTAATTGCTGCAATAACTCTTCCACAAAAGCTTTGATATCAGACTGAACTGCTAAAGTTTCAACGTGTGGATAGGCTACACCTGGCACTTCGGGATCAATATCTACATGGATAAAACCTTTTTTTGGAACTAGCGCCGAACTCCAGAAGGAAGTCGGTTCACCAAGGCGGGTTCCTAATACGAGTGTGCGTAGTGGAGGTTGTTGTTCCATATAAGTTAAGACGGAAGCATGACCGCCTAAACCTGTAACACCCACAAACTGGGGATGATCTTCAGGGAAGATACCTTTACCACGGGGTGAACACATGACTGCTGCTCCGGTTCTTTCAGCGAGTTCAATGATTTCTTCTGCTGCGTCACGCGCACCGAAACCAACCCAGATGGCAAAGGGGCCAGATGATAATAACTCTACAGATTTAGCGATCGCTTGTTTGGAAGCAGTCATCGGAAATGGAGTCACATCTAGTTGAGGCAAAGATATATTCTCAACTAAACTTGCCTGCACTGCGGTAGGAATGCTCAAATGGGCGACAAATCCGCCTGGTTGCGCCATAGCCAAAGCAAGTTTGCGGAAAATCTGCGGTAGTTGAGCCGCAGATTCAATAGTTATTGCATAGTTGAATAAGGCTCCTGGGGTAAAAATTCCCCCACTGGGCAATGTGTAAGTGCTGGTTTCTTGAATTGCCCAACGTCCACGCTGCGGTGCTGAGGTACAAGCCGACAACAAAATCACTTTTGCACCTTCACCACGAGCTGCAAATAACCCGGTGAGGGCATTTGTGATCCCCGGCCCTGCTGTGGTAAAAACTACAGTGGGGCGGTTATTGGCAAAGTATGCTTCGGTCGCTGCAAATGCTGCTCCTGCTTCATGGCGGAAGTTCAACACGTCAATGCTGCTATTTGACAGCGCCCCCCAAAGGCTTGCCATCGCACCACCTGCGACACCAAAGGCGTAGCTTACTCCCAAATTTACCAACATCTGAGCGATCGCATCAGCAACTGAGAGCGTTGGGGGTGTTTCGTCGTTTAAAAAAGGCTGAATTTCCTTATTATTCTCCGATTCATCAGCCTGACGAGAAACGTCAGACACAGATTCTACATATCTGTTTGCTGCAAATTCCTTGTGTGGCTCAGTGGTGATGAGAGGAGAGTTTGAACCAGTATAATTTTGACTCATTAGTTTCACACAATTACATAAAATTACACAAAGGCTTTTTAGTTTACAATCACAGGGATGGCAATATTTAATACAAACGACTCTGTTGCTTTCACAGCTATGACCTAGCTTGGTCGTTCGTAGAAACCGTTAATCGCTGTTGATTGATGCTTGTGAGCGCACTACCAAAAATTTTTACCCAAAGCATGCAGCAATCAATACTGTGCTTCTTGTAACCAGAATAAGGGAGATAAAGACTGTTGTGCAATCAAATATTCTTTGATGAGGGTGTCAAATCTTTCGTTTTCACTATGATGACTACAGTGCTTAAGTAGGTTGGCGGAGAAAAAATAAACCATATAAAGGGCTATAAACCAGCAAATAACCTTAATTAAAG
>NZ_DASQZC010000223.1:0-16767 GCF_035638895.1 Nostoc sp.
TTCGCTAGTTGGATAACACATTGTGCTGTCACTCCTCTGCCGCCACCACTGACAAGAATAACGGATGATGAATCAATCTTGGCGTTTGTGTTCATTTTGCTTATTTTGATTGTTTCAACACAGGGATTAAGATGAGCTTCAGGAAACCCGGCTTCTGAGCTAATGTAAGATTTATTTAACTTAACCCTGTGAATTACTAGTGGTTCATGTCGTTAATTTTGATGAGTTCGTAGTAAGCACTGAAATGCTTAAAAACTTAGGACTAAAGTTCTTACTACGAACTTTCTCACTCTTCAGAATTAATAACATAGACTATTAGGCGAGAGATGCTGTTTCAGAGGTTAGAGTTACTCTTCCTTGGGAGTTATATCCAACTTCCCAAATCAAAGAATTAGGATCGTGAAGTTCAGCGATAATAGAGTGTGCTGAAGTTTCAGGATTTAATTCAGGACTCAAATCGATAGCCCGGCAGAACACCTTCTCCCACTCTAAATTAAGAGTTTTTGTCAAACCAAATAGACCACCACTAATGGCACTAAAGTCAATGCTTGTTCCTAATCCAAACTCACCATCGAGACGAGCAACAGAAAGGAAACAACTGCGTCCTGTGAGGGCTGCTTGATTAAGCGATCGCTTCAAATGTTTTGCTAAGAGAAATACATACTTGAGGAGCGCCTTTTCTGATTTAGCATCGCAGACTTGATGTTTAGGGTGTAGATGAATGAAACCTCCTATTGCACCGTAAGTTTCTGAGATAGCTGTTAGTTTTTGTTGTAATTGCTGCTCACTTAAATCTGTAAGCTCGATGCGATTAACTCCTTGAGGTAGAGGGAGGCGATCGCCTACGGTGTCGCTCACAATAGATTGAGGAAAGCTGAGAACAACTACCTGCCAACCTCTCTCACTTAATAGTTTGGCTAGTCTATTGGTAGTGAGAGAACCGTCATCGGTAAGCAAACAAGTACGGGAGCGGGGTAGAGTAAATTGCCAAAAATCAGGTGCAGGTAGATGCATAAGTTTGACCAGACAGCGCCGAATATGGTGATTTATTAGAGGCTGTTGGTTATCAAACTGTGATAAGGAATTTTTTTTTAGCCTCTGCAATTTTTGTCCCCAAATAATTAGCAATCTTGCTAATGGTTCGCTGTTCTGCTAATTCCTCTGGACTCAACTTAGGCAAGTTGGGGAACAATGTCTGCATTGCACCGATGATTTCTACTCTCTTGATGGAGTCAACACCCAAATCTGCTTCTAAATCCATCTCTGTCTCTAACATTTCTGCTGGATAACCTGTTTTGTCACTAATAACGTTTAATAGCGACTCGGTTAAGAAACTGTCTTCAGTAGGCTTTACTGGTTGTGGGACAATAGTTTCAATATGAGCAGATGTAGATACTGCTACTTGAGGAGATGTTGGCTGAGGAACGCGGATTTGAATATACTCAGCAACTTGGCGAAGAGTTGGCTGTTCTGCCAATTCTTTAGGATTGACTTTTGGTACATCTGGAAGTAATTCTTGTATTGCACTAATGATGTCCATCCATTTGACAGCATCGATACCCAAATCTGCGCCTGGGTTTATTTCCCAGTTCAACATTGTTACTGGATAGCCCGTCTTACTACTAATGACTTGCATCAATAACTCAACTCTATCCACTGTTTCAACAGATGCTACTGACTTTACTTCTGGTGATGAACTCTCAACTTTAGCAGGGGGTACTACAGTCAGGGTGTTGTTGACTTTGGTCTGAGGTGCGTCAACAGGTGTGCTAGAAGCCACAGTATTAGCAGGTATCTGAGGAGCAACTGGTGTTTGTTCTAAAGCTAACTCAACCTGCGGAGATTTGATGTTGTTACTTCCTAATAACACACGGTACTGTTGCTGCATCAACTGAAAAAAGCACTGTGAAGATTCTGCTTGATTCTTAAGATATTGCTCATGTACTCGCAGAATTTCTGATTGATGGTTACAAAATTGTGTTAAAAGCTTCTCTAGACCAGTGCCTACAATTTGCTCGATATTAGAACGGGAGGAAGAAATAGGTTGCAGCATCTCGTTTGACTCAATGATAGGAATAATGAAGTATGAATCTGTAGAATTGGCAGTATCAGTTGGTGTGTAAGGGGATGTCACAGTAACAACCTCCGTTGGAATCGCACCTGCGTTGGCATTTACAGGTTCGGGTTGTTGGGATGAAATCACATTTATGTCGACATCTGTAGATTCTGGTGAAGTTACATTAGTGTTGCTATTTATAACTTCAGCTGAAACAGACTGATTTACGGAATTGTTCTGAAATTGATTCACTAAAGAGTGCTGAATATCTAGTTGTAACTCCGCACTATTAAGGATACTTGGCTGGATTTTGTGACCATCCTGTAAAGCTTTCTCAAAAGTAGCTTTTGTTTTATCGCTGACATAATTACTACCATTGAGAGTGATGCTTACCCGCGACCCTTGAGCAATTTCAGTAGCTTGAGCCTCAAACTGATAGGGATCAATGTCTTGTAAAGACAAACCAGCAATACGCAATTGCATAACGGCTTGCCGCATCTGGAGGTCACTGTCTTTTTCCCGACTGGGATTCAAAGCTATTGCTAGATGCGGGCGATCGCCAAGGGTAGTTTTGACAAAATTAGTCAGAATCTGCCTCGGCCCAATCTCTACGAAGCAATAACCACCTGCTGCATAGAGATTCTCTATTTCTTGCTCAAACAACACTGACTGTAAAAGATGACTTTCTAAAGTTTTTTGAATAATCTCAGGCTCAGTTGAGTAAGCTTCGCCAGTTGTATTGGAATAAACCGGAATTTTTGGACTATTGAAGGCGATCGACCGCACAGCATCGGCAAAGGGTTCGCAAGCATGACTGACAAAACGAGTGTGGAATGCCGCAGATACAGGTAGTGGGGTGACAGAATACCCACGTTTGCTAAGAATTTGTTGTATGGTGGCGATTTCTGGATTAGCACCCGATAGCACGATCTGATTCGGAGAATTAAAGTTGGCAATATTCAGATGCGACAAACCCTTGATGATTTCTGGGATTTTCCGAATCTCTCCATTCACAGCCAGCATAGTACCAGTATCACAATCAGCACCATTTTTCGGCGTACTCATTGCTTGACCCCTAGCTTTTACTAGGTAAAAGTAATCTGCGTCACTCAAAACTCCACCAGCCCAAAGAGCGGTCAATTCCCCAAAGCTATGCCCTGCGACAAAATCTGCCTTGAATCCAGCCTGTTGTAAAATTTTGTATAAACCTGCACTAAAAGCGCCTATAGCTGGTTGAGCATTTTCAGTTCGTTGCAATGCTTTAGTCTGGCTAGTTTTTTCCTCACTATCAAAGGTCGGACGAGGAAAAACAGTTTGAGAAATTGGTTGTGAACCATCTTGAATAAATAGGTTGTCCAGAGACTTGTAGGCTTGACGTAGGGGGGGGAAGTTAATGGCTAATTTACTACCCATATTCAAATACTGAGACCCTTGTCCAGGAAACAAAGCCACTACTTTGCCTTCTAGAGACATACCAGCCTTACGGTAATAGACTCCACGCGGGTGTTCCCAAGATGCTGCTTGTGGTTGTTTTTGGAGCTGATTAATTGCAACTTGTAGTAATTCACCAGCCTCAACTTGGGATACAGCAATAAACCCTACTCTTGCAGTGGGAAGTGGAATATCTGAAGATTTACAAGAGTTAATTAGTTGTTGATAGTATTGATTGCCAGTGGCAGATTCTAATTGTAACTTTGCAGCTTCGCACTTAACCAACAACTGCTCTGGAGTATCAGCCCAAATTAAGACAGACTTAGGAGCGGTGTGTATACGATAGGCATAGCTCTGCTCTTTGTTATATTCTTCTAGAACAAGATGATAATTTGTGCCTCCAAAACCAAATGAACTCACTCCAGCTCGTCTTGGAATGTTTGGATCAGACTGAAGCCAGGGTCTAACCTCTGTATTTAAGTAAAATGGGGAGTTTTCCATCCCAAACTTGGGATTCGGTTGGGTAACGTTAATCGTAGGTGGTAGTACCTTGTGATAAATAGCCAGAGCAGCTTTAATCATGCTTGCTGATCCCGCAGCCGCTTTGGTATGTCCAATTTGAGATTTGACGCTTCCTAGAGCAATATGCTGTTTCTTAGGGTTATTCTCACTAAAAACTTCATTTAAGGCCGTAAACTCACATAAATCACCAGCTGGAGTTCCCGTACCATGAGCTTCAATCAATTCAATACTTGTATAGGGAATGCCTGCGTCTTCGTAGGCCCGACGTAATGTCTTGGCTTGCCCTTCTTTCCGTGGGGCGTAAATACTTTTATATTTACCGTCACTACCAGCGCCGATTCCTTTAATGATTGCATAAATGCGATCGCGATCGCGTTCTGCATCCGCAAGCCGTTTCAGCACCAACATCCCGATACCTTCACCAACCATCATTCCATCCGACTCGGCATCGAAAGGATTCAAAAAGTCTTTTTTAGATGAAGCAGGTGTTTTACTGAAACACATATAGTTGAAAATTGAGTTATCAGCTTCCACCCCACCAGTGATCATCATGTCGCAACGTCCTTCGAGCAACTCACTGATTGACATCTTGACTGCACTCATCGAACTGGCACAGGCTGCATCCACTACACAGTTCATTCCTCCTAAGTTCAAGCGGTTAGCAATCCGTCCAGCAACCACATTAGCTAGCCAACCTGGAAAAGAATTTTCTTCCCAACCTACATAAGCCAGTTTCATTTTCTGGATAATTTTCTCTGTATCCTCGTCGGATAAGCCACTGCTTTTAAGAACTTTTTGCCAAACAGGATATTGTAATCGGCTAGTCAGTGGGGTAATTAATTGCATACATCCCCCAACTACACCTAGAACAACTCCAGTCCGTTCGCGGCTAAAGTTGCTAGAGTCACCGTAACCCGCATCTTCCATCGCTGCTTTCGCCACAACCAGCGAGAGTAACTGAGCGACATCTGTTACCTCCAAAATATTAGGAGGTAGTCCAAACTCTAAAGGGTTAAAATCAATATCTGGAATGAATCCGCCTCGCTTGCAGTAAGTCTTATCAGGAACTGTAGGATCTGGGTCGTAGTAGTCGTTTATATTCCAGCGAGAAGTGGGAATATCAGTAATGCAATCGACTTCGCCAATAATATTATCCCAATATTCCTGCAAGTTTTTAGCTTTGGGAAATAAAGCAGACATACCTATAATGGCAATTGGAACTCGTTGCAGTTGACTATGCAATTGGTCTTGACTTTGTTGAGCATCCATATAAGTTATTTCTTTTTCTAGATAACTATTTTCATGTACTTTGATAAACTCTACTAAGCTTTAATATTTGATTCAATAGCAACCATCAGACTGAAATTTAGCGGGTAGCTTTTGAAGCATATAAGAGAAGTTTTCTATGAACATCTTTTACTAACAATATCTGTGTTGCAAAGCTTAAGCTTATTGAGAATCGAAAACGAGCAATCAAATTTTTAAAGCATATTTTACGAAAAAAATAGGGGTTTTATAATAGTCGGCTAGTTTCATGATTTCCATGTGCATTATTAGATAATAATGTAAGTAGCTCCGTCATAAAAGAAGCGCAATAACCGCCTTTATGTACTAAACGTATGCAAAGTAAAAACTAAAAACCTATATTAAAAACTCAGTCATAACTAGTTAAATTATGCAAAAGTTACAAAAAAAATTGACTTTTTTAACTTTTCACAGAATAGCAGCTTTTTAAGTATATGCAGTAGTACCCTTGAGGGTACTATTGGCGGATCGGCAACAAATTCAAGTTAATGGCTTTTCTGCTTTTTGGCCTATACCAAAGAGAGCAACGCTATTTTCTGAGGTTGGATAAAAAACGAGCGATACCTTTGTCATAAGCATTGGTTTGCATCTGCCTATGCAGATTTGAAATTATTTAAATCTGCAAATAGTCTTTTTTGTATTTTGATACCAATTTCCGGCGTTGCTGAATTAAAGTATGAATCTGGATGTAGAGACGTAGCACTGCTACATCTCTACAAGGATTTTGGTATTATGCAAAATCATTTTCATACATGGAATCAGCAACGCCCAATTTCCAATTTTAAAAGCATAATGTAGCATAGGTGTTTTGCCTGTCCTTTGCTTTCCAAAATGGCTGCGGTACAGTTTTACGGTAAGACATGCAACTTTATATAATTGCTTAACCTCTATTTATCTATCAGTTTGATGAGGTGGGTTTTTCTCCGAAAGTTTAATTTTGTTACAAAACTTTACATTAAACTAATTTTTTTAACTTTAGGATATTTAAAAGTGTGGCGTGGCATAAATGCGTGATAAGTCATCCAATCCACGGGTATCTATCTATACTTTTGCATAAGAATGACAAGCAAATTGAGTATTTAAATATATCTACTGAGTTGGAATAGCACAATGTTTTGCAATGAAGGCGTGCTAAGTAAGCTAATCGCCATTTATTTTTCCAGGTTGATTCGCTTGAGCCTTGCTTGTATGCAATTTAAATGCTCATTAGCTTAATGACGTAAACAGGTATTTTCTCTTTCGACAAGCCAAAATTCCTTGCCGGATTAGATGCGATCGCTCTGGGGCGAGAGCTTGGTTTCATTAATGTGTATGTGGTTATCACCCACACAAGAACATCTGGTGATAGGATTAATGAAATTTTCAGTTCAGTCATCACCAAAAATGGTACGCACAACTCCAGGGCAGAAGATTCCAATTGATAAACTCCAAACCACGCTGGGAGAATTAGAGAAACTAGAAGAAAAGGCTAAAGAGGAATTATCCCTGCGAGAGAGTATTTACTTTCTGCGTGAACAACTTCAATCTGCACTGAAGAAAGGCTATAGTTATCAAGACCTATCGCAGCTACTGGAGAAGCAAGAAATAAAAGTTTCCGCAGCGACACTTAAGCAATATTTAACTGATATTGAAAAAGAAAAGCGTTCTCGTCAGCGACGGGCTAAACCAAAACAAGTTTTCTATCCTGAAGATTCGACTCAGACTTCAACAGAATCATCGGTAACACCAGCAATTATAGGAGTAACAGAGGACTCTCAAAATGCTCCGAAAGATGTAGGTCAATTAACAGAGGAGTCACAAGAGAAGCAATCATTGTCAAAAGGGGGTAAGGATTCTCAGAAAACGGCTAAAACTACTAGGCGACAAACGCCTAAAACTTCTAAGCCTAGTTCAGATATATTGAGTGAGTTTAATCAGTATTAGAGGTGGGTGTTATGCCGACGATTCATTTGGTAGATGGTGAAAAGGGTGGAGTAGGGAAGTCTCTAGTAACTAGGACAATGATTCAGTACTTTCTGGATAAGAAAATCCCGTTTGTACCAGTAGAAACAGATAGATCAAATCCAGATGTGGCAGGAGTCTATAAAGGAATATGTCAATATGCAGTGTTTAGCGAGAATGAGCGGCAGGCTGATAAGGCAGATAGAATATTTGAGATGGCGACAAATAAGCCAGTAGTTGTGAATTTGGCAGCACAATCACATAGAGCAGTCTATGACTGGATAGAAAGAAATCAGTTAATTGAACTAGGAAATTCTGAGGGAGTGACTTTTTGCAAATGGTTTGTCTCTACAGGAGGATATGATAGTCTTAACCTGTTTGGACAGTCAGTGAATAGCTACGGGGAAAAAATACCTCATATTCTGGTACGCAATTTAGGGCTGTGTGATGATTGGGAACATGTAGATTCAGATGTGAATATACAGAAACTGATCAAAAAATATAAAATTATTGTTATAGATTTTCCGAAACTAGCATATAAAGAAAGAAACATAATAGACCAAAACAGAATGACCTTTGCTGACGCCAGAGAGAATAAAGAATTTGGAATTATAGGAAGACAGAGAGTAGTAAACTTTCTGAAGCTTGCTTATGCAGAATTTGAGAAGGTAGGTATCTGGAATGAAGAAGTTAAATAATAAATTTTTGGAAGGTACTAGATAGCTCTAGAGCTATTTCATTCTAGGGAATCATTCTGAAAAAATGAATGACGATTAGCTTAATCTACTTCTCAATAAGGAGAGGTAGATAGCTAGACATTTTAATAGATACCCATCGCATAGTTGATTGAAAGTTTACTACCCTTAATTCTTTATTGACCGACTATTAGTTTAACTGTAAAAGGCTCCTAGTTTCTTCGCCTACTACACCATCGGGGGACAACCCTTTTGACTGTTGAAAAGCTTTTACAGCTTGTTCTGTCGCTTGGTCAAATATCTGGTTAGCTTGTTGTAATTGAATATTAGCTTTTCTAAGAGCTAATTGCATTTCGCCTACATCTTTTCCTTGTTGTAATGGGCTTGTTAGCTTTAAAACTCTAGGATATTCAACGTTTGAGAATCCTTCAGCAGGAGAATTATAAATACAATTTAAGGTTTTGTCCCCTAAATCTCCATCTTCAGCAATCTGTTTATTTGGATTTGCCTTGTTCCACAGCTTTTGGAAAGCTTTGATTGAATTGGGACGGATATCTCTAATTTCATTAGATGTGCAATCAAAGTGCATTGGATCTTCGTCGCCATAAGTCCATCTCCATCCATGACTGGTCATTAGAGATTTAACTTTTGCCCACTCTTCTATGTCTAAAGACCCACCCTTTTGATGGTCTGATTTTCCTGGATATCCTACCAGATTATTAATTAATCCCCTCTGCTTTTGGCTATAAAGCATTGCTTGGGCAATGACAGAACGATAGGCACTATTAATAGTCAAAGGTTTTGCGTAAGCTCTCAATGCTGCTTTTAAGGCATTCCGTGCAGGAAGCTGGCAGTAAGGGAAAAGTCCTTCACCTCTGTTAATATTTAAATCGGAAATACTGACTAATGAGTTAGGAACTAATTGATTTAATTGCCAAAACAACTGCAAATCTAATCCACGAACTGCGATTGTACTACCTACTGTTATCTCTTTAACTAATACCATAATTCTATTTTCGTTCCCTCTTGAGCTTTTTTAGCTTCAAGTAATATCTGAAGTTTTCTACATCTGGCATCATGTCTTTTCCAGAAATCCAGCTAAAATTACAAAAACACGGGGTATAGGGTATAGCTAATTAGACTTACTGAGATGCCAAAAGATAGTAGCAATACGCTATACATCTAAGCCTATATAAGACAAAATTAATCACATAATTTTGACCTGAAATCCTTATTTAGTCAAGAACTCATGTGTAAATTTTCCTGTACAATTACTTACTAAACCCGACATCCTTCGATACCATCACTCGGCATTAGTGTCGTCTGTTCAAATTTTCAAGTGATCACGGGTAGGTGATATTATAAAATATGCCCCTTGGTGGGAGAAATTTACCGAGCAGACCCCCGAACATTATAAACGGTAGGGTTGGCTGGATGCTGTTCATCCTAATGATCGCCAATCGACGACAAAAATTTGGACGCGATCGCTACGAACGAAAACACCAGTTGTTGACAGCATGACAGATAAAACAGATTTATCAAAAATAATTGCCAGCAAAGGCGACAATCCACTAATTGTGTCACCTGAAAATTTGCAGTCACAAGAAGATGTAGAACTTGAGCGTAAACTGCGAGAACTCAAGTTTAAACAAGAACTAAGAAAAGATTGGATTTTATTTATTGTTAGAGATGTAGTAATTTTTCCTGCCGCTATTCTTTTTATTTTTGCTGTCAGTGGTTATTCCCTATTTATTCAGATTCATAGGTGACTTCTCTGATTACATATAGCAATTCTATCTGATTGATTGTTGAAAATCGCAAGGCTTAGATCCCCGACTTCTTAAAGAAGTCGGGGATGTCGTGCATTACCAGTAAATGCGCGTAACTAATTTTACAGACGACGAAGCCTACTTGCTACAAGTAGACTCATCTTTATATCCACACAAATTTTGCTGGATATAAAGTAAGTATCTGATGGAAATCATCTAAAAATATGGGGCTTTTAATATTTTCTGTTGCTTTAGTTGCCATTGTTGCTGTAATTATCATTAATGCCTACAACGATTTAGTTAAGTATCGTAACCGTTACAAAAATGCTTACTCTCAAATCGATGTTCAATTACAGCGCCGATATGATTTAATTCCCAACTTGGTGGAAACTGCTAAAGGGTACATGAAACATGAACGGGAAACTCTAGAGGCAGTTATTGCGGCTCGAAATTCTGCAATTAATGCTAGCAGTCGGGCGGCAGAAAATCCCGGCGATCCACAAGTAATGCAACAGTTGGGCAATGCCGAAGGAGCGCTAACGGGTGCTTTAAGTCGGTTGATGGTACTTTCAGAATCTTATCCAGAATTGAAAGCCGATCGCGCCATGACTCAAGTAATGGAAGAATTATCTTCCACTGAAAACCGGATTGCTTTTGCCCGTCAGGCTTTTAATGACGCGGTGACACTTTACAACACTAAGAGCGAATCTTTCCCCAGCAACCTTGTGGCAAATACTTTTAACTTTACTGTTGCAGAATTGCTAGCTGAAGCTACTCCAGAAATTAGAAATGCTCCACGCGTGTCTTTTTAGGTGTCTATGAATTTCTTTGAACATCAAGATCGGGCACGCCAAAATACGCAACAATTAATCGGGTTATTTTCCCTGTCGATCGCAGTCATGATTATGGCGATTTATATTGCCACTTTATTCTTGTTCCGCATGGCTCCCCGTGTTTGGTGGCATCCAGGGATATTTCTTTACGTGGCTGGGATTACAATAGTTGCGATCGCAATCGGAAGTCTGTATAAAATTGCCTATCTCCGTGAGGGCGGAAGCGTAATTGCCCAAGAGTTGGGGGGAAGACTCCTGCTAGCAGATACAGCCGATAAACAAGGGCGACAACTATTAAATATTGTCGAGGAAATGGCGATCGCTTCTGGTATTTCCGTCCCAAAAGTTTATCTCCTTGAGAGAGAAACCGGGATAAATGCCTTTGCTGCCGGATTTACGCCCAATGATGCTGTAATTGGAGTTACCCGTGGAACTTTGCAACACCTGAATCGGGATGAACTACAAGGAGTCATCGGCCACGAATTCAGTCATATTCTCAATGGAGATATGCGGCTGAATTTGCGTTTAGTGGGATTATTGCACGGGATTTTGTTCATTTATTTAACCGGGGAATTGCTCTGGCGCATTCGTGGTAGCTTCCGTTTAGGAAAAGAAGACAAGGGTTTACCTATCTGGGCTTTTGGTTTAGCACTGATGGCAATTGGTGGTATCGGATTACTCTGTGGGCGCTTGATTAAAGCCGCCGTCTCTCGCCAACGGGAATTTCTCGCTGATGCTTCGGCTGTACAGTTCACTCGTAACCCCAATGGACTTACCGGAGTCTTCCAAAAACTCGAACGGATGGATTCACGTTTGATTGCGCCGGGTGCAGAAGCCGCTAGCCACATGTTTTTTGGCAATGCTCTCAACCCCTCCTTCTGGGAAAATATGTTTTCTACCCACCCACCCTTAGCAGAACGTATCCGCCGCGTTGGGGGTTTGAACGTCAGCAATTTACCAGCAATGCCATCTCGCAATCAGGTGCGTTCCCCCTCCCAAGAATCCTTAACAATGGGCTTTGCTGGTGGTTCCAACGCTACACCAGAACAGGTTGTAAACCAAGTGGGAAGCGTCACACCAGAGCATTTTGCCCATGCTCAAGCGCTGTTATCGCAGTTACCAGAATCCCTGCGTTTGGGCGTGCGCGAGCAACAAAGTGCAATGGCGATCGCTTTTGCGCTAGCGTTAGATACTGAAAATATCGATATCCAACAACGTCAAATTGCTTGGTTACGCGAGGTGCAGCCTGTTGAGTTGGTAGATAAAACCCTGGAATTGAGCGGCGAAATTAGCCAGTTAGATCCCAGAATTCGCTTGCCACTTGTAGATTTAGCAGTACCCGTATTGCGTCAAAATTCTGCCAAAGAATGCCAAAGACTGTGCAAATGCCTTCACGGTTTAGTTGTAGCTACCGGGAGTTTATCAGTGTGGCATTTTGTGTTGCAGTTAATCCTGTGGCATCGCCTCCAACCTAGTATAAATCCCACATCTGCGATAACGGTAGAATTTACCTCTATAGAAGAGATTTGGCCAGATAGTCTATTAGTATTGTCCGTCATTGCCCGCATCGGATATTCCCAACCCAATACCTCCACCGAAGACATCGCCTATGCTTTTCGTTCTGGAGTTTTTCGACTTCCCAAAGCCGGAGAACAAGAAAAACCAGACATGCCACTTACCTCTAATTTCACTGAACTTAAGAAGAGTATTGATCGCCTCCGTCTTGCCAGTCCCAAACTCAAGCAAGCTATTGTTGATGCGTGCGCCCACACGGTACTTTTGGATAATAAAGTTACACAATCAGAAGCAGATTTACTAAGAGCGATCGCAATGACGCTAGACTGTCCCATTCCCCCATTTTTAAACTCTCAGCGTGGCGTTTCCAAACAGAAACAATCTTCTCTACAGCGAAGTTAATATAACTGGTGAGATGAGTCAAACCGTCACACTCACCGATATCCCGCCCAGAACTGAAGTTCAGGGCTGATAGCTGAAGTCCACTCAAGTGGACTGAATCGATCATTTAGTCCACTTGAGTGGACTTGGGCTATAAGACTCGGAATTCATTCCGAGGCGGGATAGAAACGCAGTGCGAGATTTATTAATAAAGATATGCCTGCGACAAGACTTGTGTGTATACCTTAGCCTTTCTAAGGGGAGGGGTTCTTTTATTATTGCTCAATGCTCCACTTATCTAGTTCGCAACAACTGCACGAAAGTATTACTCACCGTATTGTCTTTAGTATCCGCCGCGTATTGAATCAATTTTTCTCGCAGTTCTTTGGCTGCATCTAAAGGAAGCAAGGTTGCTAGTAAGAAATAAACACCACGAAAACGCGGATCGCCCATTCTATCAACTAATAGTCCTTCGGCGGTATCAGTTTCGCCCAGAAAGTTTTGCACTAAGAAGAAATCCATGATTTTATCGTGGCGGAAGTACCATTCTTTCTTGGCTTCGCCTTTTTCATCTTGCCACTGACGGCTGACTACCATTTTGTATTTATCGTCTTCTAAAGACATGGCAACTTGGTGAAATTCATCGGCGGGTAAAGCTTGTTTGTCTTCGAGTCGCATTTGGTAGACGGCGGCGGAAAATCTTTTGAGCGGAAATTCTTGTTTCCATTCTTGCTGGTATTCTGCCGCTATTAAGTTGTATTGCTGTTCTTGCAGGTAAAACAAGTTTGGCTGTTTACCTTGTGATAACATCAGCGCGACCACAGTTAGATCCATTGGGTTGGAAAGAATGCGGCGGACAGCATCTAACTCTTCTTGGGCTTGCTGATCTTTGAGGACTTCTTTTAAATAATTGGTGCAGGCTTTTTCGTAATCAGCACCTTGAATTTTGGCATCTTTGGGGAGTCGCGGCTGACGGGAAATCAAAAACTCTTGAATTTGTTGTTGCTCAAGGGGCTGCAATTTATATATCTTGGCTGTTGAAGGTGGTGTCCACTCTAGGGGCTGGGTAGTCATGATAATGTTGCCTCGGAAATAGCTTTCGACAAACTGGCAGATTTTTGCCCTTGTTTCGGCAGTGACTTCGTTGAGTCCGTCGATGCAGATGTCAATTGCACCACTGTAAATCAGGTTTTTCAGGAAGCCGGCATCTTGGGCTTGGCCGTGTAGCTTGTCTTGGATGGCTTCAATTACGCCTTTATGACACTTTTGGGCGGGGAGATAAACGACTATGCGCTGGGAGTTTTTCAACAGATGACGGATAAACATCGACTTGCCTAAGCCGGAATCTCCTTCTAAGATAATTTGTCCTTGAATACTGGGTAGGGCTGCGGTAATTGGCTGGATGTCTCCTGATGTGGGAACTTTGACTTTTGATTCTGGGAAGTATGATTGGTCATGAAAATTATCTAAGCCAGCATCGGCTAATAGGGAAGGTTTGAATGGTTCAAATAATTTGCGGCGGAAGGGGGGAAACCAGGTGAGGAGAAAGCCGACATAGCCGACGCCTAAGATTCGGCGTACCCAAGGGTTCCAGAAGAAGATGGCTTGGACTTGGGGAAATTTGGGGTAGGCAAAGATCAGGGCTAGCCAAAAGGCAATGTGAATGATGATGGTGTTTCGGGCTTTGAGAAACCACTGCCAATATTCCAGATTATTAATTACTAACTGCACCGCATTCGCATCAGTGGGGTTGACTTTTTTAAGTTTGCTGTAATGGTTTTGCAGTAAATTAATATCTTGCCATTTCCAAGGAACGTTTTTGTTAGCGGCAACTTCGGAAATTTGCTTGGCTAAGTCGTTGCGTAAGCGTTCTAGTCCTTGGCTGTTATTCCAAGTTTGCAGAAATACGTTGAGAGTTTTGATGCCTTCATCGCGTTTGAGTTTGTCAGGAGTTGCTTGAGGAGAACCGAGCCATTTCAATAAAGTTTTCACTTCCTCAGTGCCACCGCCCAGGAAATAGGTTAGAAAACGCCAATATAAGTATTCTGAATTACCTGGCTCATAAATATTATTGAGAATTACAACAACCTCCTTTAACTCTAGTTTTCTGATATTCGTTAATGCCACTGCCGCTCTGCTACGAACATATGAGTCAACTGAGTCAACCTTTTCATCCTTGAGGAATTTGAGGATGTCAGGGATGTATTGAGCCGCCGCCTGCCCGAAGTTGCCCAATGCCTTTGCCGCACTGCTACGAACATCTGAGTCAACCTTTTCATCCTTGAGGATTTTGACAATTTTCTGTGCTATATCCTCTGGTTTCTTAACCACGGTTTTCAAGTCTTTTAGCTCATATTCAGCTAATTTTTTAAAAGCATGTTGCTTCACTTTGTCGTAGCTGTCGTCAAGGGCTGCTACTATGCCGTTAGTCTGCCAATCTTGGGGTTTGGGTTTGGGGGTTTCTTTGGCGCTAACCCAAGGTAGAGAGAGGAAGAAAGTCAGGAGTAGGGTGAAACAGAAAAGGAAAAAGACGGAAAGCTTCTTGGTGTCGCGGGGAGTTATGAGCATAAATTAGCGCAAGGCGGCAGATTGCACGTGGCTATCAGTATAATACCAAGCTTGCAATTCCTAATTCCTGATTGAGAGTCTTTAATACTTGCTCACGAGTATCAAAGACTCGGCGATGAGTATCAAAGACTCTCCTGCGAGTATTAAAAACTCGTTCACGAGTATCAAAGGCTCTCCCGCGAGTATCAAAGACTCGTCCACGAGTATCAAAGACTCGCTCACGAGTATCAAAGACTCATTAATGAGGTTTAACTACTCATTTGCGGAGTTCAAAGACTACAGCACTTATTGTTTAAATGCAGTAAACCACGATACGCGGTAGAGGCACAGCATGCTGTGCCCCTACGAATGCTTGTATTTGACGCAAGCGAGAACGGCTATAAACCGAATGGCAATATTTGCCTATGAATCAGAAGCAGTTTTAACAGTTTTAGTTTTAATAGCTTTAAACCGTTCCCCTAACTGTTCAGCAACAGTTTTTAACCCTGGAGTTTTTTTAGCAGCAGTCTTGACGTAATCGTAAACAGTCAAACTGCTGCCCATTGCTTCGCTACCGACTGCCATTAGGGTATCATCTACTTGTTCTGTCAGTTGTTGCAGTTTAATCAACAGTTCGGTAAGGGTTGCGGCTAGTTGATAATCCCGCACAAATTCATCTACATCAAAGCTAGCTGGTAAAATGTCTCGGTTAGACTGGGCAGCAGTCAGGCTAGTGTTGACAAAAGCTAGGCTTTTATCGCCCATCTTAAATAACTTGCGTCGTTCTTCCACACTCAGAGTTACGAGAAAAGGCATCTTTGCTTGGATAGTCGCAAAGGCTGCTTTAATTTCTTGGATATCTGCTGGGGAAAGTGAGCCTGTAATGTTTTGGTATGCCATTGGATATTTACTCAGGTGAATCTGTTTGTTATGATTCCCATTGGTAAATGCGATCGCACAGTCTTAAGAAATGGGTAGTAGGGAGTGGGGAATGGGGAAATTAACCTCTTTCCAAATAGGAGAGATACTTTGAATTTTACTCCCTGACTCGTTTGCGCGATCGCACCACAGTTTGTTCCAACTGAGTTTGTAGTTGTTGCACCTTAACAACACTGCTGTGAACATCGGCTAGCAGGTCGGCGGAAATAAACCTACCATTTTATTACAGCTAGTAAGGCCAAAATTAAAGACTTTTGAATACGTGATTTTTGATCTCTGCCTTGCAGTACTAGGCACTCAAGGTCACACAATAAATGTATTTAGATCACCGTCAACTAATGGTTAGATATGAAAAACTAGTGAAGCTAATCTACTTAATCTAAATTCAAATCCGACTTTTAATGTATAAAGTTATATCAATAAAATGTTTTTGTCCGGCATCGATAATTCCTCTGAAGCCTTTGTGTCACCAGGAAACTATTTTCTACCATGCAATTTAGGCATAGGACAAGCTAGCGTCCATAGCTATAGGTGAGTTACAAAGGAGCAAAATGTCTTGTCCTAAATTCACATGAGTTAGACGAGCTTTTCCCACCCAGCCTCCCATGCGGGAGGAGCAATGAAATAATCGGGTTTTTAAGCCTCTGTCCTAGAACGAGAGAGATTAAATTCCAGCAAGGGTGGCCCTGATTATGGAATTTTGAAATCAAACCAATAAATAATTAGTATTTACCAGAGTAACCAGATATGTTCAATGCCACTGAAATTTTAATTGATGCCTTTGTAAATGAAATTCGAGAAGGCTACCGTCGCACCTACGGCTGCTTCAAAAA
>NZ_DASQZC010000224.1:0-44039 GCF_035638895.1 Nostoc sp.
TTTCCAACTTTGGTATAAACTTTGTTACCATACATTCTACTCTGGGCCTTTTTATTCTTACAAATCAAATAGGATTACTATATATCCTTTCAAAAATATAACTTCTGTACTTTGTAAGTATTGATACTAAAACTTCAATAAAAGATATTTTTAGGAATTCTGCCAAATTGCCAAATAAATTACCTCTTATCTGAATCATTGTCTCATTTTCAGGTACTATAACATTAGTACAATTAAAAAAAGTTAGCTTTAGTATCTATTCCAAATTAGGTTTAATAGCTATAGTACTAATAATTTTTACTTCAGATAAAAACTTCCCCTTTCTGAATAAACGCCTTCTCAGATAAGGGCTATTCTTAAGGAATTTTTACATTATGATTGCTACGTTAATTGTAGCTTGGATTATCTTCATAATATTGTGGAAGTTGTTGAAAGCAACCTTGAGTAGTGCATTAACTATTGCCGCGATCCTGATTTTATTAAATATTAGTTTTGGCATTACCCCACAAGATATTTGGCATCACATAATGCAGTTTACGCAAACTTTATCACAGCTTCAAAACGGCAAGTAAAAAATTGAAGAAGAATTCAGAAGTCAGAATTCAGGAATCAGAATCAAGACGCTTTCTACGACACAATAAAAGCGAACGCTATCAGTCGGGGATTCAGACCCGCGACTGAATTGTTGCACAACTAAATCTTTTCTTTCAGAGACGCAGTTACGTTCGATTTAGTGTGGATATTTAACCCTTGATTCAGAGGTTGTTTGAAAAGTATTTCACTGTGACTTTAGATACTTTTAGATCCCCCCTAACCCACGCCAGTCGCTCCACTTGGGGAGACCCCAAGACCGCGCTGGCTCCCCTAAAAAAGGGGGGAACCGGAGTCAAAGTCCCCCTTTTTAAGGGGGATTTAGGAGGATCTAAAACTTTTGATACCAACAAGAGGACTTTTCAAACATCCTCTCAGACGCTCCTACGGACGCTCGTTCCTCTCTACGAGACGCTACGCGAACGCTATGCGCCAGTCGCCCAAAATTCATTTTGTTAGCGGATAGCTAAGGTTTAGCCCATTTTGGCTCCTGACTCCTGAATTCTGTTTTGATAAAATTTTCAACATTGAAGCAAATCGTGTCTGCAACTTTTGTTAATCAATTTTTATTTAATGCTGAAATTTTAGCAAATGCATCCTTAACACTCGGCGGTAGCTGACGCATAATTTTACCTCTTTCGCTATCTAAAGCTACTAAAGTCACCTTGGCAGTAACGTACAATTGCTGCCCATCAGTTGAGACAATGGCATAATCCCAATTGATTCGCACACCAGTCACCTCAGCCATGCGCGTTTTTACTAACACTGCCATACCCAATTTAATTGAGCTGTGATAGCGCACCGACAGTTCTACTACTGGTAAATCGCAACCTATAGCGGCTAAATCAGCAAATTCAATCCCTATAGATCGTAAGCATTCAATCCGTGCTTCTTCCATCCAAGCTATATAGGAACCGTGCCAGACAACACCTGCATAGTCAGTGTGGTGAGGTTGCACTCTGACAGGATATTCAAACCAATTTTCAAATTCCGGACTTGATGAATTGTCAAGGGCGCTGGTTGGTGGTAGTTTTGGTTGGCTAGGTTTTTCTTCTGACATCTTCAAATTCCTCAGCACCTATAAATAAATTTTCCAAATTATTGAATAGCATAAAAATTAATTGCACTGCCGGACTTATTGATTTAATATTTACCTTCCCGAGTATAGGGAGTGTTTTGTTATGCAGCCTAATCTCCGGTATGTGGGCGTTGTTACTTTGACTCTACTTAGTTTACTAGGTTTTGGGATGGCATACCCAGACAAGAATCAGGTAAGCACAAATGCAAAGTTAAGGTACGACTCTGGAGAAAAAGCTCGCTTGAATCCATCAGCGCTGAAAACCTCTATCAAACAATTGGTGCTTTCCGCCAAGCTTTAATCAATCCCAGTCGAAATATCAAAGCACCTGCACACCAATTGTATGACTGGCTAATTAAACCAATAAAAAAAGACCTAAAGCTATCAGGTAAACAAACTCTGATTTACGCTCCAGATGACCAGTTACGCTATATTCCTTTAACTGCTTTATATGATGGCAAACAATGGCTAGTGCAGCGCTTGGCTGTCAATCATATTACATCTGCCAGCCTGACTAACTTAACTTTTAGACGATGCCTTTAGCCCCAAAGCTACTGTACCCCAAATGGATGATTATACAATTGTCCATTTAGCTACTCATGCAGCCTTTGTCGTCGGTAAACCAGAAGATTCGTTTATTTTATTCGGGAATGGCGATCGCGTTAACTTTACAAATGTCGGCACTTGGTCAGCGAGAAAATTCATTAAAAATTCATAATTCATAATTGATAATTCATAATTGCGTTATACAAATAGATTTAGTTCCAATCACAATGGGGTTGATTGCTTGATAATTGCAAGTTCTTTTAACCTGGCTTTTAATTATGAATTATCAATTAGTAATTACTAATTATCCTGTGCGTTTTACTAATCTTCCAGCTAAAGGCTCAGAATCCGGCTCGTGACGTTTTGGCAGATACAAAAAAATATGCGATGGGCCAGCCGCCAATCACTTAATGGTAATGGAGAACAGGTAAGAGCGATCGCTAATTAAGCCACCATTACCAATAATCAATTTCTAATTTGCCATCGACCTTTGGAACCTTAATACTTCTTGGCAAGAGTTTTAGAGCCTGTATCGGTTTGCATAGATTGCTTGACAAGATCAGCCAGATCGTCTAACTGGCTAATCGCCTCTGCACCTTCTAGCTTCATTAATTCGCGGTCATCCCGCATTTCCGTCCAAGTAATCCCGTAATCGGACACCAAAAACCGAATCAGGTGGTTATCACCCAGGCTAACCATAAACGATGCACTATTCATTTGATCGCCACAGGTGTAGCAGGATGCAGGATATCCGCGCCGTTCTAATACAACCGCCAAGGCTTGCAGGTTCATTACCAAGTCTTGGACGAATTGTCGATGTTGATGTGCTAGTCTCAGAAACACTTTTGTCCTCCAGACACCACAGTAATTTGAGTTTCTTTTATATTTTCTTTAGATTTTCTCATCCACTGGTATTGTAGACTATTCAATACAATTAGCAGACAGATGATATTGAGTCGTTAATTGACTACCTTGTTTAGGGTAGTAGATTAAGTTTTTGAGCGCCGTATCAAACTATTCAGTTTGCAAATTAAAAATCTCGGACAGAATTTCTAAATTTAACTATATCTTTATACACTTCTGTCAGGGTAGATTCTTACAAGAAGCGATCCGCTTTAAGAGTAACTTAAATCTAGCACTAGTCAACTACAGAAAAGCTACATATTCCGCTTTTATTGGCAACGTGCAGCCTAAATGAGTGTTATTAGAGGTTATAACGTAGTTTTACATCGTTATAGTGTCTTTTTTAGATGTTTGCTCTGTCCTCTTTCTAACGTAGATTTTGGTATATGCAAAGGATTAAGTATACCAAATTTGCTCCTCCTGTATATATAAAGTTGAGCAGATAATAGTACAAATTTGATATTCAGTACTACAACCAGGTTAGTTATAGTTCTTTATACAAACTTTACGTAATTAATAAATAAGTCTGAGTAGAGAATCCACAATAGATAAACCCAACACTGACAATACCTAAAGTCAGCACAGCAATGTTGCCATTTAGGCAATATTTTCAAATATTTTGGGATTATCTTCAAAACAGTTCTACGAACCAAAGCACAGCAATTTGGAAAAGGCAAACTTCTGCCACAGTGTACGGGGGGAAAAGCTTTGCTGACAAGGATTTGAAGGTAATAATGCCAAACCTCGTTTTTGCTATTCCCCTTTTTCGAGGGGACGTAGAAAAAACCCCAGATATATTTGAAGTTTTCTATACCTGTGCAGTCAATGATTCCTTTGAACGGGAATATAGTTTTCAAGACAACCCGCGTCAAGTAGCATTAGAAACGATTACTGAACAGTATTTTAGCCATCCGCAAACTTTACCATTATTACGTGACAGAGATGCAAATGACCCAGATGAGCAAGTGCGTGAGTTTGCGAAAAAAAAGTTGGCAGAGTTAGGGTGATATTTATTTATTTCTTAAAGGAAATTGTGGCGATCGCTTCTGAGCAACCTAAGATTTAGTAAACCGAAAATGCTACGTCTAAAGCTAATTAGCCAAGATCGTGAGGGAGGACAAAGTTATATCCGGCACTTTCGTGACCACCACCGGACGGACAAATACCTTTAGCGACGTATCCGTCATAATACATAGCTTGACACTTGTAGCAATATCGCCAATTAATTTGTGCGGTGGGTGTTTCCTCTACATCGTGTGGTAAGACAAAGTTAAATCCAGCAGCTACGTGACCACCACCAGCCGGACAAATACCTTTAGTTATAAATCCGTCAAAGAACAGGGTTTCACACTTATAACAAAATCGCCAATTACCTTGATCTTTTCCTGTTTCTACAAAACCGTATGGTAAGAAAAAGTTATACCCAGCAGCTTCGTGATAACTACCAGCAGCACAGACACCTTTATTTGAGTAGCCATTAAAAAACATCACATTACATTTGAAACAGAATCTCCAATCTTTTTGTTTTCCAGAAGATTGAGCTAAAACAACGTCAGTAAAATTACTAAATAAAGCTGTAGTTGCTGCTGCGCCAATAAAGCCACAACTAGTCTTCAACAATTGACGGCGAAAAACTTTATGAGACATAATACCTCTTGAAAAATTATTTTTTTAATTCTTACTAAGATGTCATTTATCTTCGTACTGCTTGGATCATTTATGCTTTAGTTAAACTAAGAACTTAACTGAATTTTTTACAAAATCTCGATTTTAAGTAAATTGATTTGAATAAATCCAAATTTATAAGGATGTGTAAAGTTATATGTTGTTTATTTAACTTATGTTTTCCTATACTTGGCTTTAATCCCACCAACATCCTTCCTACTGAATAAATATATATAAATTCTTGAAAAAGCAAAAGTTATTGATATCTTTCTTTGAAAATCTTCAATTTTTGATAAGTAATTAGGAACAACACCCCTTAAATAAATTCAGCCATTTCAAAAAACGTAGTCGTGCTAGGCGACAGCCGAGAACATGGAAATTAGAACATTTAGTCTCTGTACTATTATCCTAAGCGCTATGGCGGTTGCTATATTTTAATTTTTATCTCGTTTAAGTAAAATACCTTGACAGATTTACTGCCAAGGTATTTTATCACTTACTTACTAAACATTACTTGTAGTGCTAACAAGTTTCTCCCCTTTCAACATCCGCGCCGCAGCTTCAAGTAGAGCTTCTTCGAGATAAGGCTTGGTAAAGTAGCCACTAGCACCGAGTTGCGCTGCAATTTGTCTGTGCTTGTCTGCACCTCGTGAGGTGAGCATGGCGATCGGTAAGTGGTTGAGGTTAGAGTCTTTCTGAATGCGAGAGAGTAACTCCAGACCATCGCAACGGGGCATTTCGATGTCGCAAAATACGATATCGCAAGGCAGACCAGAGCGGAGTTTATCCCAAGCTTCCTGTCCATCACGCGCCTGTTCTACACGATAACCTGCCTTATTAAAGGTTAAGGAGAGTAACTCTCGGACTGTAATCGAGTCATCGACGATTAGCACTGTCGGGTCAATCTTCGCAGGAGAGGTGTCTACAGGAATTCCTTTCTGTTGCCAAGAATTACCACCAATTTGTGTAGAAATCCGTCCTTGGAAGATGTCAATTATTTCTAGTACGTCAGCAATGGGCATAATCCGACCATCACCCAGGACTGTTGCACCTGCTACACCAATGGGTTTAGGCGCTGGGCCTTCAAACTGCTTAATTACAATTTCTTGTTCGCTCAATACTAGATCAATCTGTAGAGCAATTAGGGTATTTGCCGATCGCACCACGACCACAGAAACCATATCATCATCTCTAGTGCCGCCATAAACATTACCGCGACTAATTTGGCGATTGAAGGTTAAAAGTTCCTTCAGGGGTCGGAATGGCAGCACCGTATCGCGCCAGGAAATAAATGATTCCCCATTGGCATCGTGCTGGATATTTTTGACTGGTATATCCAGCGTATCTTCTACACCGTCCATTGGGAAAGCGATTCTGGCTCGATCAGAGACGCAGCAGAGAGCTTTACAAATACTTAAAGTCAGTGGCAGACGAATGGTGAAAGTGGTTCCCTTTCCGATCGCAGAATCGGTGTTCACTGTCCCCCGAATTTCGCTAATCTCCGAGCGTACTACGTCCATACCCACACCACGACCAGAAATTTCATCTGCTTGGTCTTTAATTGTAAAACCAGACTGGAACAGCAGATCGTAGACTTCTAGGCGAGACATGGCTTTAGCCTGCGCTTCTGTAATCATGCCAATCTTCACCGCCTTAGCCTTAACCCTTGCTGAATCGATGCCTGCGCCATCATCGCCTACAGAAATGATCGTTTGGTTGCCTTGATGGAAGGCGCGGATAGTAATGATTCCTATGGGTGGTTTTCCAGCAGCTTGCCTTTCTTCTGGCGTTTCAATGCCGTGAGCGATCGCATTATTCAGCATGTGAGTTAACGGATCGGTGAGATGATCTAAAATCATCTTGTCAATTAAGGTATCGCCACCTTCGATCACCAACTCTACTTGTTTGCCACACTTAATGGCGTTGTCGCGCACTCCTCGCCGCCAGCGATCAATAGTTTGGGCAAAAGGCACCATTCGCGCTCTTGTTAATCCCTCTTGTAGCTGGGTGGTAACTTGGCGGAACTGCCTTGCTACGCGCTCGGTTTCTTCGGTAACGAAATCAATGTCACTTGCCGACTCACGCACTCGCACAATGCGTTCAATCATCTGCTGGGACAGGGTATGGAAGGGAGTAAAACGATCCATTTCTAACTCGCTAAAACCCCTATCGGCATTGGAATCAGGCGCTTGGAAGCCGGAGTCTTTCTTTTTGCGTCCAGCTAATAGAGAAGCTTCTAGTAGCGATCGCTCGTACAACTCCTGCATTCTTGCGCCCACATCCGAGAGTTGTTGTACCTGAATCAGCAAGTTATCTAATGACTGCCTCAGCCGTTCATGATCCTGCTCTAAGGTATTGCGATTTACCACCAACTCCCCAACTAAATTACTCATATCGTCCAGTTGCTTAACTGGAACCTTCATCGTTTCTTCAAATCTCGCAGCCCGACGAGTAGAGGGACGGGTAGTTTTGTTAGCGTTAGATTTTACTGATGGTGAATGGGATATTGTTTGATCCGCTTCTGCCAGCAACTTCTCCAAGTCACCAAATTCATCTATAGATGGTAATGGAATGACATTTTTTGCTAGGACTGGTTGAGTGTTGAAGGGCTGGCGTTGGCGTAGTCCTTCGTTGGCATCGCTGGCGCTATCTGTACCTAGCAATTCTTCCAGCGCTGCAAAATCTACTTCTGGTATCTCCCTAGCTTTGAGGTTAAGTGGTACTTCCTCTCCTAGTAATGCTTCCAAGTCGGCAAAATCATCTTCTGGAACAACTACTTCAACGTTTTCTGTCGTTACCAATTCTTCACTTGAGGTAACAATAGCGTTTTCGCCCTCTGACACTGGTACAGATTCAGATGTATCTGCTAGATCCCACAAATCGGTTTCTACACCTTCCTGAATAACCGTTTGCGTATCAATTGTTGTCGCACTTTCTCCTAATTCCTGGTTTTCTGCTTCTAATAGAGCAGTTTCTGTAAACAAGAAATCATTTGCCAAACCCAGCTCTGTATCTTCATCTGTGTTTTCTGGGAATTCAAAGGCAGTTTGTAAGTTATTGTTCGGCTCAGAATCTGAAGTTTCACCAAAACTGTTATCTAGAGAATTTTCTATAGTCGATATATCCAGATTATCTGTAGTTTCCATCTGAATATAGGTAGATGTAGCGACATCCTCAAACAGCAGTTGCGGGTTTTCATCGAAACCGAACAAATCATCTGGCTGTGTTTGAAGTAATGCTAAATCTGAAGTTTCTCCAAAACTGTTATCTAGAGAATTTTCTATAGTCGATATATCCAGATTATCTGTGGTTTCCATCTGAATATAGGTGGATGTAGCGACATCCTCAAACAGCAGTTGCGGATCTTCATCGAAACCGAATAAATCATCTGGCTGTGCTGGAAGCGATCCTAAATCTGAAGTTTCTCCAAAACTGATATTTTCTATAGCCGATACATCCACAGTATTATCTGTGGTTTCTATCTGAATATAGGTGGAGTCGGGAGCAACATCTTCAAATAGCAGTTGTGGATTTTCATCGAAACCGAATAAATCATCTTGCTGTGCTGGAAGTGATGCTAAATCTGAAGTTTCTTCAAAACCGATATTTTCTATAGCCGATACATCCACAGTATTATCTGTGGTTTTCATCTGAATATAGGTGGAGTCGGGAGCAACATCTTCAAACAGCAGTTGCGGATTTTCATCAAAAGGGTTGAATGAATCAAGTTCCAGATAAACAGCAGATATCTCTGCTGGCTGATTAGTAAATTCTGGAACAAAATCTAAAGCTTCTGGTTGTTGCGATCGCTTGATAATTTCTTCCCCTAGATGCTGCGCCAACAAAGGCGTTTCAGGCGCGGAAGGCTGTATGCGATCGTTGATTGCAGGGGAAATAGTTGAGTTACTCGGTGCTAACTCATCAAAGAAATCATCTCCAGAATCTGATGATATCAAATCTAGGTGTTGCTCCTGGAAATTGATATCAAAATCTTCTTCTATGTCAAAAATGGCTATAGGAGAAGGTATTAGCTGCTGGCTGTCGGCAAAAATGTCATTAGTTGCAGCAAACAAACTCTCCTCTAAAGCCCTTTCCACATTTTGCTCAATTAAAGAATCGAATTCGTCCTGTTCCTCTGTGCTTTCTTGGTTCCAGAAGTTGCTCAGATCATTTTCTGATTGAGAAAACTCTGGTGCTGTTACAGGAGATATATCAAATAAATCACCGAGTTCTGATTCGCTTGTAGGTAGTAGTGACTGTTCTTCCGTTTCAGCAAATAAGCTGTCTAGAGACAAGCCTGTTTCCTGGGGTAATTCTATGTAGTCACTAGGAGTAATTTCTTCTACCCAATTTGCATTTCTAGTTTCTAAGAATAAGTTATCAAAACTGTTTTGTTCGTTGGTAGATAGTTCTACAGAGGCGTTTGCCTCAGTTTCTGGTTGAGTTACTTCGCCCGTAGGTAATAGTTCGACATCATCATCTAGTGCCAGTGTCAATAAATCTTCAACGACATCGTTTTTGTTGACATCAGGAGGCAGGTTTGTATCACTAGTATTAATAATTTCTTGTAAATCCTGGGAAGAAGAGTCTAAATTTATATTAAGTACGTTAATATCGCTTAACTCTAAAGTCGTAACAGATGCTTGTTGATTTTGCGATTCTGAATTCTCTTTTTCTAGGAAATTTTCGCCAAATAATAGGGATAAATCTTCTGTCGTGGTTGTAGTTGTTGGCTGCTGCTCGTTACTTGTCTCTTCATCAAAAGAGAGGAAATCGGATAAATCGCTATTAGCATCCTCAGTGTCTGTGCTGTTGAAATCAATCCCAAAATCATCGGTGGCAGCAATATCTAAGATTTCTTCTTGATGCCAGCTTTCATCTAGTTCGGGAGTATTTCCGTCAAATAAATCAGCAAGGGTATTTAACTCAGCTATTCCTACCTCTGGCCCATTGTGGTCAAGATTGCTACTGATTGGATGTACTTCGTCATGTGTGGTGAAACTAAGACTAGTGTGAGTAGTAGCGTTTAATAGTGCCCCTTGTTGAACATAAGCGCGATCGCCCTTGACGTTGGCGTAACCAGATTCTCGCGGACTCGCTAAGGCTGCGCGATCGCTAGTATCCTCTTCTAAATTAAGTTCTTCACTTGTCTGGGCTAGGTTAGTTATGACTAACGGCTCGGTGTTATCAGATAAAATTGCCTCTGACGCAGTTGATGATTCTGTCAAAGACACAGACTGTTCGTTAAACAAATCTGTGGTAACTTCTAGCAACTCAATTTCTGCAAAGTTCAAAAGCGCTTCTAGTTGCTGACTAATTGTAATTTCAGCTTCTCTACCTTGTAGGACTAATTCTTGAGCTTGCTTGATTTCGGTAATAACAATTTTAGCTAACGTCAGATAAGTATTTTCGGGATTACCGATCGCACTGGCTGCTGCTTGACACAAACCACACCACTTGGACAAGTTCCAAGTTTCACCAAGTCTGACTAACTGGTAACAGCATTGCTGAAGGTTTTGTCGAGTTGAGGGTGTTGTTGTTTGCTTAAACAGTTGCAACATTTCCCGCAGTCTTTGCAGCACCTGGGCTTGAAATTCGCCCCAATTATTATTTTCTTTGGCACTGAGAGGCGATAGCGCAGCGTTAGCGAGTCCGCGAGCGTCTCGCACCTCTTGGGGCGCTACCGACAAAGATATTTCTGGAGATTCCTGATGGGTGTCTTCTGCCAAACTGGAAATATCTGGTCGCAGGAAAATTTCTGTAAGTGTGGAGATATTCTCTACAGAGGTTGTCTTTAGTTGGCTTGTACTATCTGATCCACCTTTTGCTTGTTCTACAAGTAGTTCCAGATGCTGATATAGCCATTGAAAGACTGGCTCCGTTTCTGACATCAAAGTATTAGCTGCATCTTCAGAAAGACCATAAGGCCCGCTCAAATGCTCTAACAGTGATTTCAGGGTATCAGATACACCGAGAAATAAAGACTCTAACTTTTGGTCAATCTGAACCGGATTATCTTTGAGAACTTTAAAACAATCTTCCAGACGGTGAGAGGTATGCTGGATGCTAGTCAATCCAAGCATCGCCGCTCCTCCTTTGATGGAGTGAGCCGCCCGGAAGACTTCACTGATCATTTCCGGGTCGTTCAGGGTACCCTCTAAATTCAGCAAGCCCTGCTCAATAGTATTCAGGTGATCCCTGGCTTCTTCGATAAAGTAACCCAAAATCCGCTGTTGTTGTTCCGGCAGCATAGTTTTTTAGTCATTAGTCATTGGTCATTGGTCATTGGTCATTAGTCATTGGTCATTAGCAAATAAGAAAGGACAAAGGACAAATGACAAATGACAATTTATCTGGTTTCTGTAGTTTCCACTCGGAAACGTTCAACGGAGGCGATTAAGTCACGGGATACACCTACTAAGTGTTGTAGGGCGCCTGACACTCGCTGTGCTTCCTGGGAAGTTTCTTGGGCTGTGAGTTCTACTGATTGCATTACATGAGCGACAGCGCGGGAAGTTTCAGTTTGTTCCACAGTGTCGCTGGTAATCGAACGTACAAGAATATCGATGCGATTCGCTACTTGAATAATGTTTTCGAGCGATCGCTTGGCTTCTTCTGCCAATTTTGTACCTTTAATTACTTGTTGTGTGCCTTCTTCCATCGCGGTCATTACAGAGCCTGTTTCGCTTTGGATTTGCATCACAATTTGTTCAATTTCCTTCAAGGATTTAGCAGATTTGTCTGCTAACTGGCGCACTTCGTCTGCTACGATCGCAAACCCACGTCCAGCTTCTCCTGCCCTTGCCGCCTCAATACTAGCATTGAGTGCCAGTAAGTTTGTTCTGGAAGCAATTTGGGAAATCAACGCCACAATTTTAGAAATTTCTTGGGAAGATTCCGCTAACCGTTTCACTTTTCGAGTGGTTTCGGCAACGGTTTCTCGAATTTCCAAAATCCCCGCCACGGTATTTTCTACTGCTTCTCCACCTTTGAGAGCGATCGTACTAGCATCACGCGCAACCGTTTCAGCTTCCCGCGCCGCCTCTGCTACCCGTTGAATCGAGTCAGTCATTACCTGTACAGAATTTAGCGTCACCGCCAACTCTTCTGCTTGGCGCAAAGCATCACTAGATAAGGCTCTAGCAAAGGTTTCGGAATTGGTTGCACCTTTTGTCACATCCTTCGCCGCCACTTTTACCTGTTGCACAATATCCCGCAGGTTTTGAATTGTCAGGTTAAAAGCATCAGCTACCGCTCCCAATACGTCGGCTGTGACTTCAGCTTGGACTGTTAAATCACCTCTAGCAGCACCTTCCACATCATCTAAGAGGCGAATCACCTGGCGTTGCAGGTTTTCTTTGGCTTCCTCTTGTTCATCAGCTTTCCGTTGGGCTTCACTTGTAGTCGTGAAAATTACCCGCGCCATTTCATTAAAACCAGTGGATAAATGGCCCAATTCATCTTCGGAAAACACTGTGGCTTGAGCATTCAGATTTCCTTGACGTACAGCCTCAAACTGAGCTTGGAGATCATTAGTGGTGCGCCGAATTTGTTTGAGTGCAAGATTCCCCATGACACCTGCGGTAGCAAAACCTGCAATCCCAGCTGCAAGCGACATTGCCCAACCTGTGTTTCGTACTGATTCTCGTTGTTGGGCTGGCGAGAATGTGGTGGCGACAAAGCTAACTGTGGCTACAACCAGCGCCGAGACAATGCCCACACTTCCAGCAATTAACCATTGTTTCCTTTCTATGGAGGCATTTTCTAATGGTGCTAACCATCCTTGCTCGACACTGACGTTAGGTTCTAGTTTTGAGACATCTGTTTGGTTAAAGACTGGAACTTCTTCATGGGAACCAGTCATTGTGAATAGTTCCTCTTCGCGATCGCTGGCTGCACTACTCGCAGAAGCCTCTACAGATGGAGAACGTGTACTGCCACTAGTTTCTAATGGAGCAGAATTCATTGCTAGATCGCCGAAGTTAGAATCTCCTTCGAGCAGGTCAAACCCTGGAATATTACCTAAATCATCAAATTCCTCAAAGTCATCTAAAAATTCTATATTGCTCTTAGAATTTTCTCCATTCAGTATATTGTTTGAGTCTTCATAAGGGCTTAACCCCTCTGAGCCAAAGGCAGACTCAAATGCTTCCATATCAAAATTATCATCGTCATCAAAGCTATTTTTACCAATGATTTCGCCTGATTTAAACTGCTTGTCCTTTACAGGTAGATTGCTACTAAAAGATGAAGAATCATCAGATACATCCGGCACAAAGGCTTCTTCTGTAAATTTTTTCGGCTTCAAAGAATCATCGTGTGCTTCGGTTTTAGGCACATATTGACCCTTGTTATTTGTTGACGAACTATTTTTAAGTTCTTCTTGAACAAAAAGTAAAGTTTCGTCTCCCAAACTAGATTTTGTATATTCAAAGTTCCCATTACTAAGCTCTGGAGACTTTGGCTCACTCAACAAATCAGGAAAATTATTCTCGTTATTCCCAATTTTGGAATTAGAAGATGAAGAGTTATTATTGCCAATAGCTGAATTATTGTCATCAGAATTAATCTGATTATCTGAAAAGTGACTATTTACTAATAATTCTTCGTGGTTCTCTTCTGATACATCTTCCTGCCAGAAAGCAGGCAACTCTAATTCTGTTTTATCCTCAAAATTGCTGCTATTTAATTCTTGCTCCTGTAGTTCTTCATTGAACGCAAAAGGGTCGTCACCAAAAGCTGTAGAATAATCTGATATTTTTCCTGTTCCAATACTATCTTCTGTTGGTATATCAAATGGACTTTTTGAAGATAGCTCTTCAAGGCCATTTACAGCTTCTTGATGCTCTCCAAAAAAGTTCAAATCAAGGTTATCGCTGTCAAAATCCTCATTAGCGCCCAAATCTTCTAATTCTTGTTCGCTATCTGCCAGTGCATCAGACATCTCTGGGGAATTGATTTGCTCTTGACTATCTGATGTATTAATATCCCCACTGAATGACTGTAAATATTGATTGATATTCTCAATTCCATTATTGGCAAAACCAATAATTTCTTGATCGTCAGTCAAGTGTAATACCTTTTGATATTCTTCTTTTGCTACATCATACTGCTGTAAAACATAGTAGATGTGACCCCTTAACAAATGGGAGTTGGGGTCATTTGGTAAATTTTGCACCACTTGGTCAACTAAAGTGGCGGCAACCTCATAATTCCTTTGAACATAGGCGGTCATCGCCTGTTGATACGTTGGCTCGTAATTATCAATACTTGCTGCCATTTCCTCCTCCAATTTCATCCTGCCCACCTAGCACTCCGTAAAATTGCCATTTGATCGAGTAGTCGCAGACACTTATGGTTTTTAGCATCTAATAACCACTCTCCACGTAAAAAGGGAGCCATAGTATCTGGAACACTAGTTGTTGGCATGAGATTCTGGACATCCAACCAGTCCATGCCACCAATTTCTTCTACTGCTAAACCCACCATTGTGTCTTGCTCTTCAATGGCAATCACCGAAATTTCAGCTCTATCCGTGTTTAATGCACTTGTTTCCCCAAGAAATTGACCCAAATCAGCTACCCAAATAACTCGACCTCGTAAATTTAGAGTACCCAAAAGTAAAGGAGAAGCATTAGGAATCGGGGTGATTCTATCGGGACTTAGTTCAATTACCTCCCGAATGCCAGTTGCTTGTAGTGCAAACTCCTGATGCGAGGGAATGTAAAACCTCAAATGTAACTCACCTTCAGGACTTTCTACTTGTAATTCTGGTCGGAAATGGTCTTGACCACTGCCACTTAAAAAGTCCGGTTTGCTGACCATATTGCTTTTGTCCTTATCCTCGCAGCAGTTGTTTGACTGTTCCCACCAACTCGGTTGGTTGAAATGGTTTGGCTATGTAAGCGTCTGCACCCTGCTTCATGCCCCAATAGCGATCAAATTCTTCGCCTTTGGAAGAACACATAACCACAGGGACATTTTGGGTTTTTGGATCGGATTTTAAGCGCCTACAGACCTCGTAACCGTTCATTCGGGGCATGACAATATCCAATACCACTAAATCGGGAGGTGCTACTTGAATTGCCTCCAATGCTTCTAATCCGTCACTGGCATGGGTTACTGTTAGTCCAGTCGCTTTCAGGAGGTCTGTAATCATCTCCCTTTGCGCGATACTGTCTTCCACAATCAGAACTGTACTCATAAGTGTCTATTTACCCCCTGATGTAGACGTTCCTATTTGGAACATTCTTTGATTCCCCCACAAGTATTAACTGTATAAATTAATTGTATGTTCTCACTATTTTCCGGGATATTGACGTTTCACTAAGTAGCTGACTCTGTGATAACATCTTTTAACTGATCTTTTAGTAGATCAATAAATCTTGGATCACTTTATATACTCCATACCCCCTGAATTTGCGTTAGCGAATCATTGAGCGTCTTTTAGGTTTTAGATTGTTCAATCCAAAATCCAAAATCTATAATCTAAAATTATTCTGCCCAATTCCCAATGCCTTATTTTCATTGGTTGTTGATATATTTCTCGACGAGCATAAGTAACTCAGTGTCTGTAAATGGTTTTGTTAAATAATCTGTTGCCCCGACCATACTAGCTTTGACTCGATCAATAAATCCATCTTTACCAGTGAGCATGATAATCGGTGTGAGCCGAAATGCTCTTGAATGTCGCAGCATGGCGCAAACCTCGTACCCTTCCAATTCCAACATGGCAATGTCACATAAAATTAAATCCGGTTTGAGTTGAAAAACCAGACTCAGTGCCTCTAAAGGATTGGTGAGAGCGATCGCTTCATAACCTTGTGCTTGTAAGATGGAATTTATAGTCTCACCGATGGCGATCGCATCGTCAATACATACTATCCGCCCCCTGTGTTTTCCCTTCAATTCCCCGTCACCAGTGTCGGTATCTATTTTAGTAGTATATAAATATACTAATTGTAGCCAACTCTGTTGCACATAAGGATATATTGCCTTAGCCACTGTCAAAATGTCTCGGTTAAGATAGCGAGCCAATTGACGCAAGGATGTTTTCCCATCAGCCCAATGTTGTAGCTTATTTACGGTTGCTTCTGGTAGGGAGGATTGTAGGTGAACTTTGTCAGATAGCACTGGCAATTGTTCTGGAGACTGAATATGTGGATACAACTCCTTCCACTCTTGCACCTGCTTGGTAATTTTTGTAACAAATGGAGCAATCTCGAAAGTGTTTAATTGCGGGGCAAGTGCCGCACCCTGATGGAAAATGAAGTCCCCTTGGTGTAAACTCAGCAGGTCAAAGAGAGTTTCATGTACCAAGCCGTGAATGATACTACCAGCGATTTTGGGGTTGATAATATTCCGCTCTAAGAGCGCCCACAGATAGGCATACTCTGGCGCGTCGGTTGATGGTAAGGAGGCAATTTGTTTGTCGGTAAGTCGCATCTCGACTCGATAATGACGTAAATAATCACTAATTCTGGATAAACTACTCTCACCTTCTTGGCAATAGATAATTTGACCATTGAGGAAAAAGACGAACCAAGACTGTTGTTTGAGGCGATAAATGTTTGCTCCCTCTCCACCCAGTTTGTTGTTATGGTGAGAGCTAGTCGCTCTGACCCATAGTTGCCCAGTTCGTTGTCCCAACTTAATCAATTGCAGGATACTGCAAATATCAATTTCATTTAGATTTCCCTGCATTTATCTAAAAAATACTCCTTGTAATACCGTTAATATTATTTTTAAATGGGTTTGGGCTTAAATTGACTACGATCTGTTGCATCCAAAGGAGAACTGCTATAGATTCAGCTATAAAGTTTAATCTTTCGTAATACACTTTGACAAAGCTAGTGTTAACACGGAAGTCATCATCACTGTCATCAGTACAAAATATAAAGGCGCGACTGACTCACTTTTATAAATATCAAGACGTAATATCTCGCGTCTATAGTTTTGTCTGTCTTGTTTTCCTAAACTTCGGTTCAGTAAGACAAGTTAACAGAATTATTTAAGGTATATCCCAAAACATAAACTTTAAGTGCATCAATAAAGGACTAACGGTGTGCTGTATTTAGCAGAAGTACAAAAACAGAAGGGTGGTTTACTCAGTGGCAGTGGCAAAACTGAACTGAAACTACTGGCTTGTCAGCGAACTGACCAGAATTGGAATACTGTGTCGGAAGAAGTGATTGCAGCTGAGGAGGCAAGCAAATTAAATGATGGTGCTTTAGTACTGGTTGAACTGAATCCAAATCGTCAAGTGCAACGGATTCAAGAAGCAGGGCGGCCACTAGTCAACATTTTGCAGAATTTTTCCCGCCAATTGGAGAAATTTAAGCTCAAGGAAGATGAAATTGATCAGTGGAAGCAATCGCTGACATTTCAGGCGCAAGAGTTGAATCGCCGTGAAATGGACATGGAAGTACGCTCTGAACAGTTGCACAATATGGAGGATGAGTTGCAACAACTGGAGCAGCAAAAACAGGAAGTTGACACATCCCGCCAGGAAATTGAACGGTTACAAACAGAAGTTGAGCGCAACCGCCTAGAATTGGAAGGCGCTTGGGAGCATTTGCGGGGTGAGCAGCGCCGCCTGGAGGAACGTCTTGCAGATTTCCAACAGGGGACGGTTTTAGATGAGGATCAAAGTCGGGTAATGAGTGAATTACTCGATCGGTTATCTAGTCGTGTTGCTCCCACGGAAACAGTCAGAGAACACCTCCATCTGGCCTTTGAATTGGTCGAAAAGCAGCAAGCGACTCTTATCCCGCACTGGCAAAAATTGGAGGAGCAAAAAACTGCGATCGCACAACAGCAAGAAGAAGTCGAGCTATTGTCACAAACCTTTAGGGATCGCCAAAATGCATTGCAACAAGCACAAAATTCTCTAGTCCAGCACACAGCCCAATTGCAGATAAATACAGCAGACCTTAGCAGCAAGCAAGAGTATGCTCGGATAATCAAAGAGCAGCTACGAAACGCTGAAGAGTTATATCAACAAATTCACTCTTTGTCCGCGTCTGGTGGTGTAGTTATCGGCCAGCAAGCTGATGTGGAAGCTTTAGAGAAAATGCCTTTAGGAGAACTCCAAAAGATAGTCCAAGATTTGCAGTATAAGTTGGAAATAGACGCTACCTTTGTTCACGATCAAGAACAAGAATTGAAATATAAACAAGAAGCTATAGATGAACTGCAAAATAAATTAAATCACGCATCTGACCATGACCATATCAATTTGGAACTGGAACTAACAGATGAAAAAGACCTCTATCAGATGCTAAACTCCAGTTTGGTGGGACAACGCCGCAATATGTTACAGCATCAAAAGTTTCTCAAGCAACACCAAGCTGTATTGCTACGGCGACAAGGACATACTGTTGTTGATGAAGAAGAGGGTAATAAAGTTAATTTAGAACCGATTCTGTTACAACTTGAAACCCAGCGACAAGAATATTCACAGGAAGTGCAAAAGCTGGAACGTGAAATTGATCACATTCGTTCTGGTATTGAGCTAAATCAGGGAATGATTGAAAATCAAACTCACGATTTGGATGAAAAGCGCAAAGAACTGAAAGCGATGGAGGAAAACTTGCTATCCCTAAGAAGAACAACTGCTGAATGCTGTGGTCGAGTGAATCTTTATCAAGAAGCACTACAACCAATTCAAGATTCTTTAGATGGATTACGGCAGAAGCTACAAGGAATTGGAGAATCTTTAGAGCAATTCCAGCAAACTGGTGAGTATCAAGTCCAAGCGATCGCTCAGTTGCGCCATACTCTCCAAAGTTTAATGTCTCAGCCCGCATTACTAGCGTCTTAACAAGTTAGGAGTTAGGAGTTTGGAGTTATAGTGGTTCCCAGGTGCATAAAGTAGATGATATCAAAACCTCATCCCTAACTCCTATCCTTACTAACTATCCATTAGTTATAATTTTCGATTAAGCAGCTTATTAGGTTAGTTATAAGTAGCGGTAACCTGGCCCGTAAATGAATTCCAGTAAAGTGCGCCTCTTTGAAAAAAGCTAACTCGCTGTCCCGCAGTACCAACAGGTTGTTCGTCGGAAATTGGATAACCTAAGACGCTTCTTTCACGCCCCATACTTACCCATTTTAGCCGAATATCGCCATACACGGCATAAGCACCAATGCTCGGATGCCAATAGATTGATGCGTTATTCTCAAAATCATTGTATCGTCCTCCATTATCAGCAGGAAGCTCGTCGGTAATGGGATAGCCCAAGCCATTTTCCCGCCCAAGTTGATTCCACTTTACACCAATGTCTCCGTAGACAGCGTGTGCGCCCAAGTTGGGAAGCCAATAAATATAACCATTTTGGAACTCATTGTACCGTCCTCCTCTGGCAGCAGGCAGTTCATCGGTTGTAGGAGAACCAAGTGGGCTACTATAACCACCTAGGCTTACCCATTTATCATAAATAGCTCCGTAGATTGCTACTGCGTACACTGGCTGGTTTAGCACTAACGGAATCGTTACAACTGAAATCGGAACCACTGACAGGGCTGCAAGTGTTGATAATCCAAAACCAAGTTTTTTAAGTCTCATAAAATTTCCTTTGTATTTATGACCGTGATAGCAAACTGACCGTTATACTAAAAACCGGTTGGAGCTTTACTTTAAAATCGCTAAGAAATAAACAGGTAAAATTTGGTTTGCCCAGGCAAAAGTCCAACAATTAGCCGTTTTTAATATAGTTAAGATTATCTTATTTTATATTTTTGCTGTCTATACATAAAAAACCAGTGTTTTAACGGTTGTATCATTACCCAAAACTATGCATTCTCTGAAAACTATACTTATTAAGCCTTTCAGTCTTGTTTTAAGTATTTTGTCCTTTTATTAAGAAAGTTTTTAACTCAAATCTCAACACCCAAAACCGAAAAATCCAAACTTCAAACTCCTAACTCCTAACTATTTCAAACAGATCCAGTCGCCTTCTACTTGAGCGATCGCACCACCAGAAAATGGATCAGTTTGCGAGCAGGCATCAGCCCTAACTTATTTTTTTCGGGCTAAAGCCCAACTACGAACTACGAGCTTAGTTATTCGATAAATAAACTAGATTCTACATTAAAAAAATCTCCCAGCTTACGTGCTTGTTCTGTATTTATCTTCTCTTGCCCATTTAAAATATTATTAACCAAATCTTCTGTTCCTAAAACTGCTACTAAATCATTTCTACTTCTCTCAGATTCCTCTAAAACAAATAACAACATGGATACAGGATTATTCTGCTGGATTGGCTGATAATATTCCTGTTCAAACTTTTCAATTAAAGTAATTAATAACTGATAAAGTTCGTCTTGTTCTGGGGTGCGTTCCCGGTGCATTAAATCTTCTACTATCTTTAAAGCTTGCTCATTTTCAACTTCACTTTTTATCAGCTTGGGAAGATGAGCTGTTAATAATTCCTTGTATTTATCTGGATTAAAAGTAAGGGTCATCTTTCCAGTTCTCCTTATTATATTCCGCATGTGTGAGGATATATTTAATATAAATTAACTGTCCTTCATAATCTATACTAACAATCAAGCGATATTTATTTCCTTTAATATTGAATACTGTAAAGTTACCAACAGCTTCAGTTTTAATAAAAATTTACTGTACTTCAACTAAATTTGACCATTTCGCTTTAGTAGCAACGTTATACCAATTGCTTAATGCTTCCTGACAATCTGCATGGCTTGCTGCATATTCTCTTAAAATTCTAAAACTAATAATGTGCATCGTCCCTGATAACAAAAAGACTTTAAATAACTATTTCAAGCAGATCCAGTCGCCTTCTACTTGAGCGATCGCACCACCAGGAAATGGATCAGTTTGCGATCGGTTAGGCGCTATAATTAAGGCCGTTAATTTTTCAATGTGTTCAAAACTAGGAGCATCAGTCAGTATTTGCAGCAATACCTGACGCATCACGCGACGTTGCAATGCTAATGGTGCTTTCTGCAATACCCGACGATTTAAGCGTAAGGGGAGTGGGGAGTGGGGAGTGGGGAGTAGGGGAGAAAGAGAAAGAGGTAATTTTTCATCACCCATGCCCAATGCCTCTTCCCGCAACTGCTGGGCAGCTTTTTCTAAATATTCTACTTCTGCTTTGAGAAGTTCTGCTGTTTGGGCTAAGGCTGATTCTACTTGGGGATTGAAATTTTCGCGCAAATATGGTATCAACTCTTGGCGAATGCGGTTGCGGGCATATTGCAAATCTTGATTGGTGGAATCTTCCCAAATTGGCAATTTAAATTCTTGACAAAATTGCTCTGTTTGTGAACGAGTAATTTCTAACAGTGGACGCACTAGCATAATGCCTGTATTTAGGGGGCGTTGCCAAGTTAGGGCTTGTAAGCCATCAGCACCAGTACCGCGAATTAAGTTGTAGAGAAGAGTTTCGGCGCGATCGCTTGCGGTGTGTCCTGTAACTGTATATTGATAATTATTTGCTTTGGCGATCGCACTTAAAGCTTGATAGCGCCAATCGCGTGCAGCAGCTTCAGTATTTATAGGTTCGTTCGCTGTTTCTAAATAAAAGGATATATCCCAAGTTTTAGCTAAATTTTCGACGTGATGAGCATTAGCTTCGGAGTCAGAACGCCAACGATGATCGCAGTGGGCAATACCTAAATTCCATCCCCATTTCGATTGTAAATCTAAAAGTAATTTTATTAAACACAGGGAATCTTGTCCGCCGGAGACAGCGATTAATAGACGCTGGTTGCGCTCAAATAAGTGGCGCGATCGGATTGTGCGATGGATTTTCGCGTGTAGAGGAGTCCATACCATTCTTAGAACTTCTCATAGTTTTTGGATTTGACTTGCGGCTACAACTTGTTTAACAGTTAACGCCAGTTCGGGGAAAGTAGTAGAAATAATACGGTCATTGCCCGTAAACTTTTGAACTTGGTATTGACCCTCAACCAATTGGTAAACGAAAACCGTGGGGAGTTTGGGATTACCGAGATAAGCACGAGAAGCGATCGCTAGATAATCCACAATCCAATACTCAGGGATACCCCGCGCCAATTACGAAAATAGGTATATACCGTCTGCCACACGGGAAAGTCGCCGGGTAACGCTCGCCATCGGACTCCCTCAATTAGAACATAGAAGATGGCGTTGAGGACTTCCCACATATCGACTTCGCATTTGCGACCACCGGGTTTCGGTTCTGGAATCATGTCACTTAGAAATTCATATTGGGCGAGGGTAAAATTGCTGGGGTATGCTTTACTCATGTTGCTCTCTCGGTGCTGTCTACTTTCTATTCACAGCGTATACTGAGAGAGCTTTTTTACAACCTGTTAGACTTTTCAAACAACCTCTAATGATGATATCTTTGTCAGCAATATATTCAAGTCCCAAGCGTCTAATTTCATCATTGAAGGCAAGCATTAAAAATCTTGCGACATTCTTATGCGCTCTAGTTGGCCCCACTGGTATAATCTCTCCGTTGATCAGTTCGTAAATGCCACCATCAGGGTATTGCTCTAGAAACTCTTCAAAAGTTAGTTTTTTAACTGGAGTCCGAACCATATTGTTCACCTGCTAAAAAAGGACTTAAAGTAATTTGTAATTGATAATGACCCTCCTAAATTGCTAACGTAATTCGGAATTTTTGAAAGTCAGATTGATTCAATTTGGGCTTCCAGGTTGGAGTTTGTTGCTTTATTTTAGGCAATTCTTGCAACACAAAGTAAATAATTTTGCAATTCTCTCTGTTTCTGTGCGTGAACCTTATCCCCAATTCAACGCATAATATACAGAATCTTGTATAAATTCATAGGTGATTTAATGGCAGGAATTCAAGTCGGTATTGAGGGTGAAGGCGCACCAGCAGCAGCCGAGGCTTTGCTAGAAATTCCTGGAATATCGGGAAGCTATGAAGTTCCGACGCAAAGAGAGGGAACTTTGGCGGCTGTTGCTACTATTATTGGCATTGTGGGTGGTGCTGTGGCTTTAGCTGAACAAATCCGCAAATGGTATCAAGAATGGCATAAATCTCATCCAGGGAAGCAATTTGATGTGGTAATTCTTGACCCTGATACTGGAAACAGGATTTTACTCGAAGAAGCTACTATAGAGGAAATCACGGAAATCCTCAAATCTATCCCCCTTCTGTCACTTTCCGGGTATTCTGAATAAGAGAATAAAAAAAGAAAACCCTGAAAGGTAAGTAGGGCAATGGATGTAGAATTACAAATCCTCAAGCATTTGCCAAGAGATGCTCACGCAACAGTTGCCATCATAGATGAATATTGTGCAGAGTATAAAGACCTGTTTAAAGAAGTAAGAAATTATGAATGCTTCAAATATTTACATTTGGGAATAATGTCACCAATAAAAAGAAAATCGTTACCAGAGATAGCGAAAGCCATAAGTATAAACTCTGCACAGTCATTACATCATTTTTTTAGCGAATTCAGATTGGTCAGTAGAGGAATTAAAACAACGAAGATTAAATAAACTTAAATCTATCTCGTAAAATTGAACCTGAGTTACAAGAAAATAGTGATGCTGATTTTTCTAATCATCAACAATGGAATCATGAATCCGGATGGAAAAATACTTTAAATAATCTGCGTCTCATTGCCCAACCACTCTTACTATTTTGGTTGATTTATCCCTGGATACATATTTTCCCGAATTCTAATTTATTGCTGGGATTCAATCAATTAATTAGTGCAATGAACCAATTTAAACCCTCTTATGCTTCTGGATAATTTCATTTAGTTACTACTTGCTCACTCCGGAAAGTGACAGAAGAGGGATATTAATAAAGATATGGCTGCGGCAAGACTTGTGTGTACACCGTAGCCTTAAAGGAAGAGAGAAATAGAAGTGAGGTTTTTCAGATACCGTGAAAAGTCAGATCGAGGTAAGTCGAAACCAACGGCTATGGTAAATCCATTACTAGAATTTACATAAGCGAAAGACCGAATAAATTCGGTCTTTGAGATGTCGCCGCAAGCATTAAGCACTCTTAAATCAGGTTTGATCCAAGCGCAGTACTGCCATAAATGCTTCTTGCGGTACATCCACAGTACCCACAGATTTCATCCGCTTTTTACCTTTTGCTTGCTTCTGTAATAATTTCTTTTTCCGGCTGATGTCACCACCGTAGCACTTAGCTAACACATCTTTTCGCAAAGCGGGGATGTGTTCGCTGGCAATAACTTTACTGCCAATAGATGCCTGAATTGGCACTTTAAATTGATGGCGGGGAATTAGTTCCTTGAGTTTTTCCGCCATTGCTCGCCCGACGTTGTAAGCTTTATCTCGATGCACAATCATCGCCAAGGAATCCACAGGATCGCCGTTAATCATAATATCCAGCTTCACCAGAGGATTTTCACGGTAGCCAATAATGTGATATTCCATACTGGCATAACCGCGCGATCGCGATTTCATTTGATCAAAAAAGTCAGTCACAACTTCCGCCAAGGGAAGTTCGTAAGTAAGTGTCGTTCGTCCTTGAGCGAGATATTTCATATCTTTGAAGATGCCACGGCGATTTTGTGACAACTCCATCAAAGCGCCGACATAAGTTTCCGGCGTAATCATCTCGACTTGGACGTAAGGTTCTTCAATTCTTTCGCGATCGTTGGGAGAAGGTAAGCGGCTGGGATTATCAATGTACAGTTCCTCACCTTTGAGGGTAATCACCTTATAAACCACCGAGGGGGCTGTAATGATTAAATCTAAGTTATACTCCCGCTCTAGACGTTCCTGAACAATTTCCATGTGCAGCAAGCCCAAAAACCCGCAACGGAAGCCAAACCCCATCGCGCTCGAAGTTTCTGGTTCGTAATGCAGCGCTGCGTCGTTGAGTTCGAGTTTTTCTAAAGCTTCCCGCAAATCTTCAAATTGGTCAGCATCAATGGGGAACATCCCGCAAAAAACCATTGGGTTCGCTTCTGCATAACCTGGTAAGGGTGATTCTGCTTTCGCCTTACTGAGGGTAATTGTGTCTCCTACCCTTGCATCAGCTACAGCTTTAATTGCCGCTCCCAAATAGCCAACTTCCCCAGCGTGGAGTTCATCAACTTGCTTTTGAGTGGGGGAAAGAACGCCTAACTCATCAATTTCAAATTCTTTACCGGATGCCATTAAATGGATGCGATCGCCTTTTTTCACTGTGCCATCCATCACCCGGAAATACACAATTACTCCCCGGTAACTGTCGTAATAGCTATCAAAAATTAACGCCCGTAAGCGCTCATTTATGGTATTCGGCGGTGGCGGTATCCGTTCGACAACTGCTTCTAAAATCTCATCAATACCAATTCCTTCTTTAGCAGAGGCAAGAATCGCACCACTGCAATCTAGACCGATAATTTCTTCAATTTCGCCAATTACTCGTTCTGGTTCTGCCCCAGGCAAATCGATTTTATTCAAAACCGGGATAATTTCCAGATTACTCTCTAACGCTAAATATACATTCGCCAAAGTTTGCGCCTCCACACCTTGGGACGCATCTACTACCAATAGCGCTCCTTCACAAGCAACAAGAGAGCGAGAGACTTCATAGGAGAAATCCACATGCCCAGGAGTATCAATTAAGTTCAGCACATACTGCTGACCATCCTTAGCTGTGTAGTTCATCCGGGCAGCTTGCAGCTTAATTGTAATGCCGCGCTCCCGTTCCAAATCCATATTGTCGAGAAACTGTTCCTTCATTTGTCGGTCTTCAACAGTGCCAGTAGCTTGTAGCAAGCGATCGGCGAGGGTTGATTTCCCGTGGTCGATGTGAGCAATAATACAAAAATTGCGAATGCGAACTGCGGGAACGTCAGTCATATACTATCTTTGCCTTAGCAGCAACCAAAGTTAAAAGAGCAATTTACTTAATGTATTTTAATGCTTTCTTAGCCAAGACGCTGCTTTTAGTGGGGACTAGGGATTGGGGACTAGGGAAGAATTACCCTAACCTAATACCCAGTCCCCAATCCCCTCTTCACCCCATCTTTAACTTTTGATCTAAATAGGTGGACTTTTAAGAATATTATGAAAGTCTATTTGTCGCTGCTAGTATTCAACAGCTAGGAGCGTACAATAAATGTAAATAAGTACATGTAGGGATCATGTAGGGATCGTGGGCAATTACCACCCGTAATTACCTATAATCACTGATTTCTCGGCAAAACTTCTAAAGCCATTGTCTAGTAAGTTATATGAAAAATGCGATTTAAAACTTAAAGCTGTTACTTTGGTGCTATCTCAGGGAACTATGTAAATGTCCCGTTGAAGATTTTTCAGTGAATTAGCCCAAATTATGAATATAACTACTTTACAAAGCTTTAGACAAAACCAATTCAGAGTATATCAAATCTATGAATATGCAAGAGAAAACTACCGAAGCGGAAAATATACCAATCGATAAGGTAGAAATTGCTGTCCGCTTGGACTCCGAGCTACTAGAGCAAATTCAGCATCTCACCAATGACCCAAGTAAAGTGATTGAGGTGGCGATTCGTCAGTGGTTGCGGGGTGAAATCCTTAGAGATGACGAACTGACACGTACTCCTGTGCGTACCCCCGTTCCTCCTCGGGGTGAATGGAATGATTGACGCTATTAATCAGCTGTTAATGCAAGTTAAAAAGTGAAGTTTGCCAATTTGAATTTCAGATCACCAAGAAATACTCAATAAAAAACGAAAAAGCTGTAAGAATTTATGCAAAAATTTGAGCAGCTTTAGTAAAATTACGGTCGGATACCCTTTGTCTATCCAACTCAATTAATGACTATTACTGCCAATTCCCAATTGTCAAATGTATTTTCCCAAAATCTGGAATCTATTCCCAGTAAGACTGATGGCTCATTAGCAACTCTAGGAGCCGAGTTGGTGTATACGCAAGATGGGGCAGGGCGCTATCTGACCTTTTGTTGGCAGCACAGCGAACTCCTGGGGTTAAATACCGAAAAAATAGTTGATGAACTGAACCAGACCCAAACCTTTGCCCCGGTGGATAAGGTTATTTATTTGGAACGATTGCACCGAATTTTGACAAGTTTGGTGCCAGAAAGGTTTCAGTGTTGGTTTAGCTACCAGCAGGAATTATTTGAGTTGGAATTGGTAATTAGTCCGATTATGCCGAGTTTGGGGACTACTGCTACTACAGTTTTAGTGATGGGACGCTTAGTGCAAGCGACACTCAACAAAAAACAAGTGCCTGTGGCATCAAAAACGCCCACACAAATAGAGGTGGCAATAAGAGCGCAGCAACACCAAAAAGTGGTAAATCGCATTACCAGAAATATCCGCCGAACGTTGGATTTAGATATTATTTGGCAGCAAACAGTTGATAGTTTAGGGAAAGCACTGCGGCTAGAGCGTTGTATTATTTGTCCTTATCAGTCCTCTAGCTCAAAAGTGGAGGTTAAAGCTGAGTATCACCAGGCAGTACTCAAATCAATGCTTGGCTTAGAAATAGATATAGTTTCAGAGCCTGCTTTTGCTCAAGCTTTGACAACCCTAGAACCGGTTGTAATGCAAGTGCCTGGATATGCACAGTCTGGGCAGCAGAAAACTTTGGTGATTGCAACTTGCTATCAAGACCAGGCCAATGGATTGGTTGCCTTGAGTTGGCAGGATGAATGCTACACATTAACAGAATCAGAATTAGAACTGGCAAAAGAAGCAGCAGATCAATTGGGAACTGCGATCGCTCATGCTACTTTATATGAAGAATTAGAAGTAGCGCGTCAAAAAGCCGAAGAAGCTTCCCGTCTCAAAAGCGAGTTTCTGGCTAATGTATCCCATGAAATTCGGACTCCCCTCAACGGCATGATTGGCTTCTTAAAGCTAATCTTGGAAGGGATGGCAGATGATCCAGAAGAACAAAACCAGTTTTTGTCAGAAGCTCACCAATTATCGATACATCTGCTGAATATTATCAACGACATTTTGGACATCGCTAAAATCGAAGCTGGCAAAATGGAGCTAACTTACGCTCCAGTCAAGCTAGATGAGCTATTTCATGATGTAGAAGGTTTCATGCGTCCCCAAGCAGAAATGAGAAACCTCGGCTTCCAGATGCAAATGCCTCCTACCTCGGATGAAATCATTGTCCAAAGCAACTACCAACGGTTGCTACAAGTGATGCTCAATTTGGTAGGTAATGCCATCAAATTTACCCATGAAGGTGGTGTCACCGTTAGCGCCGATTTAGTACTCAAAAAAGCGAACTTTCAAGACCAGCAGTTTCCAGGCATGGTGAAAGTACGTGTAGCAGACACTGGGATTGGTGTTTCTTTAGACAAACAAGATAAACTGTTTCAATTATTCTCTCAGGTGGATGGTTCCCGCACTCGCCACTACGGCGGTACAGGTTTAGGATTGGCAATATCCCAAAAGCTAGTGGAGGCAATGGGCGGCGAGGTACATTTTTATAGTCTGGGCGAAGGACTTGGTTCAACAGTCACATTCACTGTGCCACTATATCAACAACCAGTCATGGTTTCATCCAATGATGGCGACTCAACAAGTAGTGCTGAATGTTAGTCATTGGTCATTGGTCATTGGTCATTAGTGATTTGGAAGATTACCAGTACTGGGTTTTGAGTTTTAAACTTTAAAGTTTTTTAGCATTAGCAATTATTATTTAATAAGCATATTGGGGGCTTGTACTGAGCCTTGCTATAAAGCCTGCGACATAGCTACGCTTAGGGCACAGCGTCTCATAGAAAAGTATGGGGTATTGGGAAAAAACCCTCCTTGTCCTCACCTCCTGGCGTTCTCTTCAGGACTTTAACCGCTAAAGTAGAGTAGGAGGGCTTGCACGACAAATTGTTCAGCTAATCTAATATCAAAATTGCTAAAACCAGCAGTGGTTTAGTCAAAAGTCATTCAAAACTGACACCTGACAATCTAGCGGCAATTAGATTTAGGATCGATTTAACAAAGCTGGAAAATAAAATTTTGGATAATGGTTAATGACTAACCGCGTATCTGGCACAGAGATCATTATTATTCAATGCCTAATGCTCCATGCCCCATGCCCAATCCCCAATCCCCAATCCCCATCATTAACTTAGCAGGTCTAAAACTATGGAACTCACAATCGACAACGTTGAAACAGTCTTAGATGAAATGCGCCCTTATCTCATTTCTGATGGCGGCAATGTGGAACTCGTAGAACTCGATGGGCCTGTTGTAAAACTGCGCCTGCAAGGTGCGTGTGGTTCTTGTCCCAGTTCTGCAATGACCTTGAGAATGGGTATTGAGCGCCGCTTAAAGGAAATGATTCCCGAAATTGCAGAAATTGAACAAGTGGTGTAAAAGTTAGGAGTTAGGAGTTAGGAGTTATTGAGTTTTGAATCAACTCCTAACTCCTCATTCTTAACTCCTAACTATTCCTATGTCCCATCCTCTCTACATCGCTTTTATCTGGCATCAACATCAGCCACTGTACAAATCTCCTGGCAGTGGCGCTTCGCTATCTTCTAGTCAGCAGTATCGACTTCCTTGGGTACGTTTGCATGGGACTAAAGATTATTTGGATTTGGTATTGCTCTTAGAGCGGTATCCTAAGTTACACCAAACGGTGAATTTAGTTCCATCGCTGATATTGCAACTCGAAGATTATATTGCTGGCACTGCTTTTGATCCTTACCTCACTGCCAGTTTGACACCGGATGAACAACTCACCCAGCAACAGCGCGAATTTATTATCCAACACTTTTTCGATGCCAATCACCATACTTTGATTGACCCTCATCCCCGCTATGCCGAGTTGTACCAACAAAGGCAGGAAAAAGGGCAAGCTTGGTGTTTAGCAAATTGGGAATTGCCAGATTATGGTGATTTGCTAGCTTGGCATAATTTAGCTTGGATCGATCCTCTGTTTTGGGATGACCCGGAAATTGCTACTTGGTTAAAACAGGGACGGAATTTTACTTTAAGCGATCGCCAGCGCATTTATTCCAAACAGCGAGAAATCCTCAGCCGTATTATCCCTCAACATCGAAAAATGCAGGAGGCGGGGCAGTTAGAAGTTACCACCACGCCTTACACTCACCCGATTTTGCCCTTACTCGCTGATACTAACTCTGGTCGGGTAGCTGTGCCCAATATGACATTACCTAAGCAACGTTTTCAGTGGGCAGAAGATATTCCCCGCCACTTGCGGAAATCTTGGAACTTTTATAAAGACCGCTTTGGACAGATACCTCGTGGTTTGTGGCCTTCGGAACAATCAGTAAGCCCGGCAATACTTCCAGATATTATTAACCAAGGATTTAAGTGGATATGCTCAGATGAAGCCGTCTTAGGGTGGACGCTGAAACACTTTTTTCATCGGGATGGGGCGGGGAATGTGCAGCAACCAGAATTGTTGTATCGCCCCTATCGCCTGCAAACCGCTGAGGGTGACTTGTCAATTGTGTTTCGTGACCACAGATTATCAGATTTGATTGGCTTTACTTATAGCGCCATGCCAGCAAAAAAGGCAGCTGCGGATTTAGTGGGACATTTGCAAGCGATCGCTAAAATGCAAAGAGAAAGTCAAAGTGAAGAACCTTGGCTAGTTACCATCGCTTTGGATGGGGAGAATTGCTGGGAATTTTATCCCCAAGACGGCAAACCCTTCCTAGAAGCTTTATATCAAACCTTAAGCGATGAACCCCGCCTCAAACTCGTCACAGTTTCCGAATTTCTCGAAGAATTTCCAGCCACAGCCACCATTCCCGGAGGACAACTACATAGTGGTTCTTGGGTAGATGGCAATTTCACCACTTGGATCGGCGATCCTGCCAAAAATCGTGCTTGGGATTACTTGACAGAAGCAAGGGAAATGCTTGCAAGTCATCCTGAAGCAACGGAAGAAAACAACCCAGAAGCATGGGAAGCGTTGTATGCCGCAGAGGGTTCAGACTGGTTTTGGTGGTTTGGTGCAGGACACTCCTCAAATCAGGATGCCATCTTTGATCAGTTGTTTCGAGAACATTTGTTTGGCATTTACAAGGCATTAAATGAACCTGTACCGCCCTACCTCAAGCAACCAGTGGAAATCCACCAAGCACAGGGAAGCCACACACCACAAGGATTTATTCATCCCGTCATCGATGGTAAGGGTGATGAACAAGATTGGGATAAAGCTGGACGCATAGAAATCGGCGGGGCGCGAGGGACGATGCACAATAGCAGTGTCATCCAGCGACTTTGGTATGGGGTGGATCACCTGAATTTCTATGTGCGGCTGGACTTTAAAAGTGGCGCTGCACCAGGGCGGGATTTTCCAGCAGAGTTGAATTTGCTGTGGTTCTATCCAGAAAAAACAATGGTCAATAGCCCAGTTCCCTTGGCAGATGTACCAGATGCAGCCCCACTTAATTACCATTTCCACCATCTTTTAGAAGTTAACTTGCTGACGCAATCGATTCAGTTTCGGGAAGCTGGAGACAATTATCAATGGCATCCCCGTTTCAGTCGCGCTCAAGTAGCTTTAAATAATTGTTTAGAGTTGGCAGTACCGTGGGCAGATTTGCAAGTTCCGCCAGATTATCCTTTGCGCTTGATTTTGGTGCTTGCAGATGAAGGGCGTTTTTGCAACTATTTACCAGAAAATGCTTTGATTCCTATTGAGGTGCCTTAGAACTCAATAGGTTTGGTGTTTAACCCTTTCAAAATGACTTGTAATATCATGTCCGCTAAATTACCCATAATAAAAGAACCCCACCCCGCCAAAGCTATGCTTTGTCTCCCCTCCCCGCTTGCGGGGAGGGGTTGGGGGTGGGGTTCTTCGAGTTTAATAAGCAATCAAGCGGACATGATATAAAGTCTCTTTTTTCTCTCTGCGCTCTTTGCGTCTGGGCGGTTAAAAAGTCTTTTATTTAACCACAGAGGCATAGAGGACACAGAGAGAAAGAGACAATCCTAAAAGCTTTTACTTAAGTTTACACAAATGACAGATGTACGCCCCTACAGTCGATTAATTTGCTACAAATGAATTTATACATGTTTTATCTTATTTGTCAACCTGTAATTTCTACAAACATTTAGTTTTGTTTTTTGAAAAAGTTTAATGATTTGGCAAAGTTACAGTAGTTTTACTGTAACCAAGGAATATTTGTCATAAGATTAGAAACATTTCAGAACAGATATTCTACGCTAATGGATCGCTTTTCTCAGAAAATAACAAATTCTCAAGAGAGCATTTTACAGCACACTCAACTTGGCCAGATGTGTGGTTCCAAGAAGCTGTTTCGCGATCGCTATGAAATATTGCAAATTTTGGGTCGAGGTGGATTTGGGATCACGTTTTTAGCCAAAAATGCCGTATTACCTGGGAATCCTCTCTGTGTTATTAAACAGCTTTGTCCGAAAGTGACTAATCCTCAAAGTTGGCAAAGGGCATGTAGGCGCTTTGAAAAAGAAGCAAGAACTTTGGGTCAACTCGGTAGTCATTCGCAAATCCCCATGCTATTAGACTACTTTCAGGCAAATGGGGAGTTTTTTTTAATTCAAGAATATGTACCGGGTTTGACTTTGGCACGAGAAGTGCGGCAAACTGGCCCCAAAAGTGAAGCTTCAGTTAAACAGTTTTTGCAAGAATTATTACCTGTATTAAAGTATCTTCATAAACATAATGTGATTCATCGGGATATTAAGCCCCAGAATTTATTGCGGTGTGAGTATGACAGACGAATAGTGCTGATTGATTTTGGGGCGGTGAAAGAGCAATTAGCTGATGTTTGTGAAAATTCTCGTAATCAAGTTGCAAACACCAACTTTATCGGAACCAGGGGATTTGCACCACCAGAACAGTTTTCTCTACGTCCAGTTTATGCCAGTGATATTTATGCACTGGGTATAACTTGTATTTTTATGTTGACTGCTAAAAGTCCTTTAGAATTTGACTACGATGAAAATACTGGTGAAATATGCTGGCGAAAAGAGGTAAATATTAGCAATAGTTTCGCCCAGATTTTAGGGAAAATGGTAAAAATTTCGTTAACTGATCGGTTTAAAACTGCCGATGAGGTGATGAAAGCTTTAGGTAATGACAGCTATTCGCCTACTTTGGCTGACTGTCTAAGTACCCAAAAATTAAATAATAAAAGTATTGCACAATACGGAAATTCTTACGAAACTCCTGATGGATATTTACCACCTGTTAATAGAACTGCTAACGCTATTCGGAGATGGAGAGCAAAGCTAAAGTAAACAAGGTCGCATTCCCTAAAGTATAAAATTAACAATTAATGATGGGTGATTTAAAATATCAAAAATAAATTTAGTAAGCATTTTAACCACATTTAATAGTTATGATGGTTAATTAATAAGGGTTTATCTTTAATACTTAGTACGTTATTGCTTGCCAATATACAAGCAAAATTACTAGGTTTAAAAGTTCTGAAAAATTTTTATTCAAATTATTATATAATCGAGAGAATAATTAATCTTATGGCTCTCGTAGTTTTCCACAGATGAGGAAGACTGACACTATTTACAAACGCTAACTATATTAAGTAATTCCCCAATCCCCAGAACAGGGTTTTTCTACCACGAGTAAGCGAGAGTCAATTTTCTTAAGGGAAAGTTCGGGGCAAACTTAGCCTAAGTTGTCATGCAGTCGCGCCTGTCAGATCATGATCTGCTGCTTAAATCCCGATTGCTCAAATCCCCTGAATCCCAATGGAAAGAAGTTTTGCCAAAGTTGTAGCACCCCGTTGGTGTCACTTTTAAGAAATCGCTTCCGTGTCATCCGAGTTCTTTCAGATGAGGGGGGATTTGGCAGAACCTATCTATCAGAAGATGTCGATAAACTCAATGAACGTTGTGTTATCAAGCAATTAGCTCCAAAATTTCAAGGAACTTGGTCGCAAAAAAAGGCAATGGAGTTGTTTGCTGAAGAAGCACAACGATTACAAGACCTTGGGGAACATCCCCAAATTCCGACTTTGCTAGCTTACTTTGAGCAAGACGGCTGCCTATATTTAGTGCAGCAGTTTATTAATGGAGAAAATTTATTAAAGGAGTTGCAACAGCATAAGGCTTATAACGCTAGGGAAATTCAATCTATTTTGCTAGATTTACTGCCCATCCTGAAATTTATCCACGATCGCAAAGTCATTCATCGAGATATCAAGCCAGAAAATATTATCCGCAATAAAACTGATGGGCGATTAAGTCTAATTGATTTTGGTTCTTCAAAGCAATTCACCGCCAAAGTTCAACAGAAATCTGGCACATCCATTGGTTCACATGGTTATTCACCCCTGGAACAAATAAGAGATGGTAAAGCTTTCCCCGCCAGCGACTTGTTCGGTTTGGGCGCTACCTGCTTTCATCTGCTAACGGGAAATTCCCCTTTTCAGTTGTGGATGGAATCTGGGTATGCATGGGTGAGTAATTGGCGGGAATATTTGCGGAGTCCATTAAATCCTGAGTTGGATTTTGTCATCGACAAGCTTTTGAAAAAAGATATCCATGAACGTTACCAGTCAGCTGATGAAGTTCTTAGAGATTTGAGTCCAAAACAACTCCTCGCGCTACCACCAGCCGGGAAATCCTCTGGAAAAATACCACCAACTAAAGCACCGGATTTACCAAAAAGTTATCCCTTAGTGAGAATTGTAATCTTGGTAAGTGCTTTTATTCTGTTGTTTGGATTTCAAGAATCTTGGTATAGAAATTTTCGGCGGATTCAGACTAGTTTAGTTTCTCGGCTGACTCAGCATAATAATTCTGGCAAAGATGAAGCGTTTTTAGGTCAACCACTAAAGATTACTTTGGGTAAGGTTTCCTTAGTTAATACCCTGCAAGGGCATGGAAACTCGGTTTTATCTGTTGCCATCAGCCCCGATGGCAAAACCATTGTCAGCAGTGGGGGCGACCGGAAAATCAAACTTTGGAATCTCGCAACCGGAAAACAAATCTCTTCACTCGACGGGCATTCTCAGCAGGTGAATGTAGTAGCGATCAGCCCAGATGGCAAAACTCTGGTTAGTGGAAGTGATGACAACACCATCAAAATCTGGAATTTAGCAACGCGAAAGCAAATTCGCACTCTTACGGGGCATTCTGATTCAGTTCATGCCTTAGCCATCAGTGCTGATAGCGAAACTCTGGTTAGTGGAAGTGATGACAACACCATCAAAATCTGGGATTTAGCAACAGGAGAGCAAATTCGGACACTGACAGGGCATACATTCTGGGTGCGATCGCTAGCTATTAGCCCTAATGGTGTGATTCTTGCTAGTGGCAGTTTTGACAAGACTATCAAAATCTGGAATCTGACAAAAGGGTACTCAATCCGCACACTGGAGGGAAATTATCAAACAGTAACAGCCGTGACTATCAGCCCAGATGGTAAAACTTTAGCCAGTGCTAGCCGCAATCGCACCATTAAACTTTGGAATCTAACTACGGGAAAAGAAATTCGCACACTTACGGGACATGCCAACACAGTTACATCCGTAGCCTTTAGCCCCGATGGTAAAATTATTGCTAGTGGTAGCCGCGATGTCTACGACGGGCTACGCCTACGCACCATCAAATTGTGGAATTCAGCCACAGGAGAAGAAATTCTGACATTGACGGGTCATAGCAACACTGTGACATCTGTAACCTTCAGCCCTGATGGCAAAACCCTTGTTAGTGGTAGCGAAGATAATACTATTAAAATTTGGCAATTGTCTCAGTGAAGAGGAATTTTGATATTTCCCAATAGTTTGGAGCAGAAAAATACAAGTTCATATCATGTCCGGCAGATTAATTATAATTTTTGCATCTGTGCAAAAACTTGAAAACTCTTTTCCCCCTGCCCCCTTGCGCTCTTAATGATAATCACAATTTTATGCGATTGCTGCGGAAATATTGCCTTCAATTATCGCCATCTATCATACCTGAAGACGTAATTTTTGATTTTATAAAGAAAAATTCTACCTTTTGCAATCGAGGTTGTTTTAATGCGATCGCTGACTTCAATATTGCATAATTTGCCATGCTCTGTAATATAACCTATGCCAAAATGCTTATTTACTCAATCACTAATGCATCTTTAAGCGGATTCATATTTGTAGCTAAAGATTGATGCTGTCCGTGTCAAAACTTAATATGCTTTAACTATAACTTGCAGCAATTCAATTGAGGAATGTGATCGTGAAACGCTTTAATGTCTCTAAAATTATCGGAAGTACTGCTCTTGCTCTAAGTTTGGCTACCTTGCCTACAGTTCTGCCTGCTTCTGCTCAGACAACAAGCACTACCGATGGAACTGTTACAAATACTACCACAGATACCTCTACCACCGACAGAAATTATCAGGATGGCGATTGGGGTTTATTGGGTTTACTCGGTTTATTTGGTTTATTGGGTCGTAAGAGCCGCAAAGCCGATGATAATGTAGCTTATCGTGACCCTAATGCGGTAGGTTCCACCGGTTCTCGTTCTAACTATTAATAATTAGTTGCGTTCTAATTTCGCGTAAGTCCTAATGATAATTACGGAAAAAGCCTACCAATGCAGGCTTTTTTCGTGTGTATACATGATTGTAAGGCTTGGGGAGTCAAGGCGTGCCAAGTTTGCCGAATTGAATTGTTAATTGAGACTTCTCAAAAATAAAATTGCCGAACCAAACTGCTTTCCTAGTTTAGCTTTCAGAGCTTCACCGATGGTTATTTAGTTACAATTTAAAGAAATGTTTTTTGTATAAATTTAATTGGTGAAAAATGGAAGATTCAGTGTTTGTTATATTCCTTAGCTTTGGGTTTATCTGGCTTTTGATGGGAGTTGTAGGTTGGATTGCGTTTTTAAAATCTGAGGGTGAGGAAATTAAGTTTGGTAAGTGGGGACTTATAGTTGCTATTCCAATCTTAATACCAATAATTGTTTCTCTTATTATTGGTGTATTGTATAAAAAATGAACAATTACTTGTTAATTGCACCCCTAACCAAAATCACTGTACTTTCTACACCAGAGGCGATCGCTTCTGGAATATTACCTTGAATCGCCTGCTGCAACAATCCCTCTTGCGATGCTCCCAAAACTACAACATCGTAACCTTCGGTTTTAACTAAGTTAATCACACCTTCCGCGACTGAATTAGCTTGCACTGGGAGAGCAACAACACTACTGGACAACTTTCGCCGCCGCATCAAATGGCGGATGGCTTGTTCTGAAACTGACATATCTGGCTTGAGTTCAGATGACTTAAACACCTGTGTCAGATGAATTTGCGGATCATTTCCCAATGTAATTAAAGCCGGTAGCAATTTAATCGCCAGTGGGGAATTGGGGCCACCAGCCATCGGGACTAGCCAACGGTTGAAGAGGGGACTGGGGACTGGGGATTGAGGAGTTTTGCCTAATTTTACTAATACTACTTCGCAGGTGGCTTGGCGAATTACGGTGTCTACAACGTTGCCAAAAATCCGACCAGGGGTAGATGTGTTTCCTTTCCATCCCATTAAAATTAGGTCGATGTGTTGTTCTTTGATTGTCTCCAAAAGTGCGTGCGCTACATCATGGGTAACTCGTATCTGCGTGTGCAAGGGAATTTTCCACTTTTTAGCTAAGACTTCCGCCTGTCGTAGCAAGCGGCGACTTTTTGCCGTCCTTACTTGTGTTTCTGATGGGGAACTGTGGCGGGGTATCAGCATTACTTGCACACAATCTATTTCATAATGGCGATCGCGGGCAATAGCTGCTGCCATTTGTAATAAAATACCTGCTGTTTCTGGATTAGCTACTGGCACTAATAATCTACCATTGCCGGTACTGGGCGATCGCGTTTGGTAAACTATATAAGAAGGTTCTGGTCGCAGTTTAAGAGTCCGGTTATCAGCATTGAGATGATCTGCTTCCGCCCGAATAATATCTGCACGAGTAATAATCCCAATCAGTCTCCGTCCATCCACTACAGGTAAGCGACTGATTTGATAGCGATCGAGTAAATACAGTACATTGCTCAGGGTATGGATTGGTGATACTGTCATTGGGACAGGGGTCATTATTTCTTTTAAGAAAATATCGGCTAGGTTGCGTTCGCGGAGCGTGTGCTTTGCACTCTCGCGTATTTTTAGTAAATCTGATTGCGTCACAATTCCTACTAACTTGTTATCTTGTACCACAGGGAAACCACGATGATGAGAACGAGCAAAAGACTGCATTGCTTCTTCCAAGCTCATCTGTGCATCCAGAGTTTCTACTCGTTCTTGCATCACATCTTTGGCAGTTAACTTGGTTAATGCTCCTTCCATAGGAGCTTCTTTGGTGAGAGTGATGCCTTTTAATTCCAAAAGTTTTTCATAAAGCGAACCAGGCACTACTTTATCCGCAACCAGGTAAGCTGCTACAGAAACAATCATCAAAGGTAGTACCAGATTGAAATCTGTAGTCATCTCAAACACAATCACAATTGCTGTGATTGGCACTTTAGAAACAGCACTAAAAAATCCCCCCATACCTGCTAGTGCGTAAGTAGTAGGAGAACCCGCTCCGGTGATGTATAACTCAGATACACCGATGATGTGTCCTAAACAAGAACCCAAAATCAGACTGGGAGCGAATAATCCCCCTGGCGCTCCTGAGCCAAATGCTATGAGTGTGAGGATGAACTGAGCGGCAAAGGCGATCGCTGCTACAGTAGGTTGGGAACCTCCAGTAATTAAGGACTCCCGTAATCCCGTATTATCACGAAAGGGTGCGGGGAGCATGGACACGACAACACCAGAGAGGAATCCAGCCAAAGCTACCCGCAACGGTAAGCTGATATGTAATTTTCTATAAAATTTAATACTAAATATTAAGCCGCGATTAAACAATGCACCCAACAACCCTGCCAAAATACCCAAAAGCACGAAAAAGGGAATTTCTGGGATGGAGAATTGGCTGGAAGATTGTACCAATTGCAGGTTAAGGTCAAGAGAGCCACCACCTAAAAGTCGGGATATCACCCCACCAATAAAGGAGGCGATAATCGCAGTACCCAGAGTCAATCCTGATAAATCTTGGAGTAACTCTTCAACGATAAATAATACACCTGCGATCGGGGCATTAAAAGCAGCTGCTAAACCTGCACCCGCACCTGCTGCAATCATTTGCCGCCGATGATCTGGGGAAGTAGGAACCCAACGACTCATCCCTGCTGCCAAACCTGCCCCTACGTGAACAGTGGGGCCTTGTCGTCCCAGAGTCATGCCCGAACCGATGGCAATGATGGCACTGAGTAACTTCACACCTGCCACGCGCCAGGATAATTTCATCGGCACATTGGCTAGAGTTGCTTTGACTTGCGGAATACCGCTACCATAAGCCTCTGGTGCCAACCTATCCACCAACCATCCAGCCACAAATCCCAGTATAAGACCAATTATCGGTAGTGCTAGCCATACCGGGAAAATCTGGGTACTATGGACTCGCCATGTTCCCAGCCATCCCGATCCTACTTTCAAAAATACCGCAGATAGGGCAGCAACCAGACCGATAACACAAGCTTCGGCGATCGCTAAACCTCTTCTAGGCTGCCACCAGGTGCGAAAGCGCTGATTCAGAACGGGAAGAGACATGATTTTTGGGGATTAGGGGATTGGGGATGTTGCAGGGGGCGAGGGGAAGCGGGAAGGGGGAATAGCGTATGAGGCTTTGAACTCTGTTAATAAACCTCTGAACTCCGTTAATGAGTCTAGGAGTTACGCATTGACAAAAAATCTCATTCATGTGTATTAAGCAACACAATTATTGGTAAGATTTTCTACAATGTAATCACGCAAAACTAAAGTGAATAAGTTCCTTTGCAGTTCATACCAATTAGAAATTATGTTTTCAGAGCGCATTTTTTCTAAACGAACAAATGCTTGAAGTGAACAGAATATGTGTGTTTTAATCGCTTGGGTATCTCTAACCATGAATCGACAAATCCCGCATACTTGTTTGATAGCTCTGTGAAAACTTTCAATTCCCCAATGGGTATCATGAATTGCCACAAATTCGCTTCTAGTTATTTCCTGTAGAGATTCTTCATCTGGTAGATGCTTTTATGATGTTTCCCAGACCAAAAATAACCGATTAATTCTGCATTCTTTGGGTCACTATACAATTTTTCTAATACTGTGTCATCAACACTTAAAATCCCGCCTATTATATTTATGATTTCCTTAACTGTATCAAATAAATCTTTCGGTTCATATCTTTCTCTCAGTAAGAATCTGTTTACACTGTCGTGTGACACGTTTTCTAATATCTCTGCTAATCTACAACATCCCCCATGTTTTGGTTCTGATAACAAAAACAGTGTGTAATGTTCCAGATTGCATTGTGCTGTGGACGGTTTGCTGATTTCTCTGATTGTCCGATACCTAGTCATTGGATGATACTTTTTATCAATCCACTCTTTTGCCACTTTGTCAATGCGTAAGTCCTAGAGTCTTTGAACTCCGTTAATGAACCTCTTAACTCCATTAATGAGTCTTTGAACTCCATTAATGAAGCTCTGAACTCCATTCTTTTACCTCAATGCCAAATGAATGCCCAATTCAATTACTTCTCGCTGTCGTGGATAGTCCCTCTATTATTAAAGATGGAGTATAACAAGAACCATTCCAATCAGCATCATTACCTAGTTTAACCAATTGCTTAAGGGCAGTGTAGACATTACCTGCAACCATCGTATCTTTAACGCGCCCAATTACCTGACCATTTTTGACGCGGTAGCCTAAATCAACGTTGATTGAAAAATCTCCAGAAATACTGCCGCCATCACCCAGCATTTGATCCACAATTATGCCATCATCCAGTTCTTGAATTAAATCTGGTAGTGATCCTGAACCTGGCTGGATCAGAAAATTAAATAAACCAGGGGTAGGATAGCTACCTAAACCAGGGCGAAAACCATTTGCAGTCGTGTCAGTACCCAGTTGGCGTCCGGTGGTGCGATCGCCATAAAAATGCTGTAAAATTCCGTTTTGGATAAATACTAAAAATTGAGTAGGAGTGCCTTCATCATCAAAAGGGCAACTATAAGGGCCGGCTTCTGGATCTTGGTAGACGGTGAGAGTGGGTGCAACTACTGGCTTACCCAAACGTTCTCCCCAAGGGGAAGCTACTTCTAAAACTCGCTTGCCATTCAAAGCTTCTTGCACAGTGCCCCAAAGCATATCAGCAGCTTTAGAAGTGAACAAAACCGGGACGCGACCAGTAGGAGATAAGACATTTTCTCTGGCCCAAATTAACCGTTGTAAAATTTGGTTAGCTAATATTTCCGGGTGGAGTTCGCCCCGCTTAGTTTGACCATCGGCAACACTTAAAAAATCATCACCGCGCACCCATTCAGCTGATATATAGCAATTGAGGGTAGTATCAGTGTAGTAACAATCTAAACCTTTAGTATTGACTATTCTGGTAGTTTCAGCATCACATTCCCAGTCACCATTGCAAACAACATCAGGATAGGCATCGCGGATGAGTGCGATCGCTTCTTTGCCCCAGTCTACCAAAACTTCTATCGGCACACTTTCGCCTAAATCTGGGTAAGAGGGCCCAGAGTTAGAGCCTAATTCCACTGTTTCAGGTAGATTCAGTTGACTTAGAGCCAGAGCTTTTTCCACCATTACTTCGGCTAGGACAGAACCGTAAGCCACCGTGAGTCCCGGACGTCCGTTTCGCCAAAGTCGTAGTGCTGTGCCTTCAGATTGGTTAGTTTCTAGCTGTTTGAGTCGGTTTGCCTCAAAAAACACTGGACGAGAAAGCGATCGCGACTGATACACCTCAGCAGCTTCTGCTCCAGATTTTAAAGCTAGTTCCAGCAGCTGTTCTGCTAGTGTATCTTGTGACAAATTTTCAGAACCCATGACCCTTAGTGCAATTGTGGATTTTGAACCGCATATCAACGCCCTCTCTTGAAAAGTGCGATCGTCAAAAACCGACGATTAAACTTTCTCCGTGATGAACGCAGATAACCATCCAAAAATCATCAGCATGTTTCGGCAGTTGCGATTTTGAACCACAGATCAACACTGATGGACGCAGTTAATTATCCCAAATCATTGCCATGTCTCAACTAGTCATTCGTCATTTGTCATTAGTCATTAGTTTTATTCTCCCCTTGCTCCCCCTGCTTCCTCTGCTCCCCCTGCCTCCCCTACTCCCTACTCTCCACTCCCCACTCTCCATTTTCAAAGATTCACCTCTTGCAACAGCCAAAAACCAGCAAAAGCTTCTGCTTTAGGATCAGACTGTACACCGATAAAATGCACTCCGTTAGCTTTTTGCTTGGCTTCTTCAAAACCTTTGGCTTCTGCTAAAAGTTCAGGTTTTTTAATATTTGCCACAATCCAGCTTTCGGTTACACCAGTTTCTAAAAGCAATTTCGCCTCAACGCTAGTATCAAATCTTAAAAAAGCCAAATCCAAACCAGACATCCAGCCTGCCAACGGCAATGCTCTAGGTGAGAAAATTAAAATCCCAGGAATACGGGTTTCGGGTGAAACTTTCGCCAACTCTAGGGGGAAAGCTTCACCAAAGCCAATTTCCCACTCTGGCATTTCTGCCAAATCCGCAGCATCTAAGGTAACAAATACCCACTGCTGTCCTTCCAAAGCATCTGGTAAACGTTGCGGCAAAGGTTTCTCCAAGCGGACTGAGGGATTAGCTCCTGCTTGATACCCTGCCTCTTGAGGATACACTTCCTCCATGCGCTGTTCTAGCCAATGGTTGAGAACCAAAGTACGGCGGCTAGGCTGGGCGGGAATACCCAAGTCTTGGCAGGCTTTAGTAATCATGTTGTTCATTTGGCGGCGGAAAAAGCGGATTTTAATTGGTGCTTTTCCAGCTTGGTTAATAGCTTCTTGTAATGCTGTCCGCAACCAGCCCGAATTTACCTGGGTACTGGGACAATACTGAGCATAGCGAAACAAAGAATCTACTTTTGTACTGATATCCAAGGCGCTTTCGCAGACTAAGACTTCCCAAACTTTTTTCTGATTATCGTCCAAAATCGGACGGGAGTAAAAATCGATTTCCCAAATACTGCCCATGTTTTGCGGTAAAAATCTGGCTGTTATGTTTTCCTGATATGTTGATCATACGAGTCTTAGGGCAGCAGGGGAATAAGGGAGTGGGGAGTTGGGAGTGGGGAGTGGGGAGTTTTTTGGAGTAATAGGTTTGTCGATCGCTCTTAAAGGGGTTTATCGTCTCCATAACATAAATACAAAATATGTCAAAATAATTCCTAATTGATAATGACGCTAACGTAATTCGTAATTTATAGAATTCAATTACGAATTGATCCTAAAAGATCCTAGAGAGGTAGATGAATGCAACTAGAAGATTATTTTGAGTTTATAGACCCAGATGACATCCGTATCAAAGGGCATCGGATTGGTATTGATAATGTGATTCAATATTACTTGCAAGGATATTCACCAGAACAAATTATAGAGGAATTACCTTCCCTCAATTTGGAGAAAATTTACGCAACGCTTACCTACTACCTGCATAATCGTGTTGAAATAGATGCTTATATGTTGCGGCTAGCAAAGTGGCAAGAACAGCGTTATCAAGAATCATTAGCTAATCCTTCACCTTTGATGCAACGTTTAAGAGCATTAAAGGTACAACGTGAGCAGGAGTTGCTAAACTCTTGGTGAAGGTACGTTTTCTCCTTGATGAAAATTTGTCGCCCAAGCTGAAGACATCTGTTTTGCGCCTCAATCCAGCAATAGATATTCTGCGCGTAGGCGATCCCGAAGCACCGCCATTAGGTACGCTTGACCCAGATATTTTGCGCTACCTAGAATTATCCCAACGAATATTGGTTACAGACAACCGCAAAAGTATGCCCGAACATCTAGAAGAACACTGGAGAGATGCAGGACATATTTGGGGACTAGTTTGGTTGCGTTCCAGTGGGAACCTCAGTATTTGGGCAGAAACAATTTATTTGATTTGGGAAGCGACTGAGGCAGAAGAGTGGATTGATAGATTGGATTGGATTCCATTTTAAAATTTGGCGTTGCTGAATTGAAGTATGAATTTAGAAACCCACTTTTGCTAAGTAGACTCATTCAGCCAATAATTCCACAACTTGAAGTAAAAACGAGTAACAGAGAAGTTTTTATAGCCGTGGGAGTGTCAAAAAATCTTCCTCATTTTCCCCGGTTGATCCAAACGCCTCTGAGTCCAGCTGCTTTAGCTCCGTGGTAATCTTCTACAACGCTATCGCCAATATGCCATGCTGCCTCTGGGGAACATTTATGTTTATCTAAAGCAATGGCAAAAATTTGAGGATTGGGTTTA
>NZ_DASQZC010000225.1:0-3498 GCF_035638895.1 Nostoc sp.
GTTAATAGAACAGGAAACAATTGAAGGCGATTTATTCCGCAAAATTGTTGCTGACAATACCCAGGTAGCCGATGCACAAGTAGCTGTACCTCATTAGGGAATATTTGACACTCCCTAGTACGCTGTGGCGGAGTTTGCCTATCTTCAACAAGAAGATTTGCGCTCTGCTGTACTAGTAAAAATCCAAATCTTCAGATTCCCGACTTTTTGAAAAAGTGGGGAATTTTTTTCAAAAAAAATTTTTATAGCGTAGACGCATTCGCGTAGCGTCTTGTAGAGAAGCGGCTTGCCGCAGGCTACCGCAGAGGGGCAGAGAACGCAGAAATTGGTATTATATGTTATTTCGCAAAACTCTAAATGGCTGATTCCTACTTTCCCATGTACGAATGTCCAAGTAGAGTTGTGTCTGGTGAAAGTAAATTTCTTCATAAGCAAGCCGCAAACTACGCTCAAGACTGTTCGGTTCAACATCAGCAGCTTTGTTAGAGCCAAGTGCTTTGCGTAAACCAAATGACAGAATCTCCACCAAATGATGACCACAGCAGATTTGCCAAGGATCGTGGTTATTGCTTTTTTTACTCTTTAACCGTTCTTGCAAATTTTTATCGCTCAAAGAGAAAGCTTGAGATTTATTCTTAATCTCCTGAATAAGCTTGAGTTCATCAATTTGCAGAGTTTGCTCATCAATGAACTTGCTAAATGTAATTCCCTCAAAGGTTAGATTTAATCCGTCACACTTAGAGAGCCAAAGCAAATAACCTACCGACATCCCATTTTCAACTAATACTAGTTTTACGTCTCGATTAAACTGAGAAATTTTCTCTTCAGAACCAAATTCAGCGAGTACTTTGTTAAATGCTGGTGAGTTAATCAGCATAGTTTCAAGGTCATGGCTGTCAGTGTAAAGAAGATTAGGACTGGTGTATAACAAAGTTTCAAGGCGATCAAAATCTGCATCAACAATCACTAAAAGTCCCTGAAAATTTGATTTTTCCAAAATTCTTAAAATTTCAATAGCACGCTGTTTACTAGAGGGTTTTCCTGATGTTTCGACTAACTCACAAACTAATTGGTCAAGAAATCGCTTATAAAAAGTTTTATCAGAACTTCCTTCCACTAATAAAAAAGTTCCAGTATATGTGCTTCGTCGTAATCGAATTTGGTTAGCAACACGGTCAACTGTCAGAAAATCTCTCACTTTTGTGGCCCTTTCAATTCAACCGTCAAATCCCAGCGATCTTGAATAATATCTGGTGAATGAGTAGCCATTAATATATTTAAATCTGCAAGCTGTGTAATGTCTTGTAAGTCCTTTAAAAACTGAACTTGCCATCCTACATGAAGGGATAATTCAGGCTCATCAATTAAGACTAGAGAATTAGGTTGAACTTTAAATAGTAGTTCATAAAGAAGAACTAACTCATGTTGCTCTCCAGATGATAAATCTGTTGGTGAAAGAGCTTTTGAATCAGATAAGGAAGAATTATAAAGTGTAGTGAAAACGAATCCCTTGTCTTTACTAAAATTTATCTCTTTATAGGAATAGGCAAACTTATTATTAATAATTTTCCTTAATAAATCAATCTTGCTTGCTATTTCAGCAAAAACGCTCAGTTTCTTTTCCACATCCTCTACATATACCGACAAAGCATTTTTGGTGCTTTCATCTATATCTTGAGGCTGGATTTGAAATTCTGAATCTTCATCTTTATCTAAAAGACCTACTTCTAAAAGACGAGAGCGAGTTGCTTCAAGTTCGTTTAGTTCATTACGAAGTTGTTCATTCGTCAGATCTGCGGATAGCTGTTGCTTCACTACCCTAACTGGAAAAGTTCTGTCAAGAGATTGAGATATTGTACCGTATTCCTTAAATTTATCTTGCATGATCTGAGCAAGTTCATCAGAATAGGCAGACACAGTAGACAACATTGAAGGTGTTCCACGATATGTTCTGGAAGAACGTTTAGGGACAAAATTAAGTAAACGTTGTGATTCAATGAGGCGAATATGAATATTTTTCTTTAATTCTTCTAGCCACTCAGCTTCTTCCTGTTGTCTTAAGTTTAAGGGCAATAAATTGTCAAAGCGCTCTACAACTTCTTCTAAAGAAAGAGTTTCTCCAGTGGGATCATATAGCCATTTTCGAGGGGCTATTCGTTCTAGCCCTGGTATTACATCATCGAAAATCCCAAGCGGAAAGTCTATGTCAGGGCGAATATTTATTGGTTTTAGAGAAAAAGAAGCTGGCTCTGAATCAGGCTGATAAAATTTGAAAACAATATTATTCTTTTCCAAATTTTCTCCATTCTCGGCATTTTTTATTATTTCAACATTAGTATTATTATCAAATTCAACTCGGAACTTTCTAAATGGGATAGCTTTCAATTCTGCATTTCGGGAGTTAAAAAAACTATTCAAAATTCTTAATATGGCTGTTTTACCAAAACCATTTGGGCCATGAATAATGGTAGTTCGTTCATTCATGTTCAATGGAATCACATGGTCAAAAATTCCAAATAAGCCACTGACGGAAATTTGCTTAATTCGCATAGTGCTCTAGTCCTATAGCCATTGGCTTCATGGCTTTAATTCTAACTTCTCTCTTTCTCTGAAAAGCACAGGAAACAAAAATCCCATTCTTTTATGTGCTCTTTCTTATAAAGTTGTGGCCGTCGGTTCGCCTTTAGGCGTTCCCCGAGGGTAGTCGGCACACCCTGCGGGATGTTGCTACAGATTTTCCCCTGTTTAACTAGGTTGTTGAGGCTAAAATCATAATAGTTGCGCCAGTTCCAACAGCGATCGCATAATCAGGCATCATTTACCTCTAAACTGAGTTGAGCAATCTCCCAAGCTTTTTGGTACAGTATTTTATAAAATCCAGATGACGAGAATAGGCGATCGCTCATTGCAATTGCCAGTTTATTGCTCAAAATCTAGAACGCAGTTGCTATGATCAAACGCCTGCTTGTGGTGGAATCTCCGGGAAAAGTCAAAAAACTCAGTCAAATTCTGGGTTCGGATTGGAAAGTTCTAGCCAGTTGTGGCCATATCCGAGAACTCAGCAATGAAGGGGATGATTCCTTGGGCTTCGTCATGGACGGCAGTAATGTTCGGTGCAATTACGTTCCGCGCGACCAACGAGCGAAGGAAACAATTCAGAAGCTCAAGTCTGCGGTGAGGCAGGTTGATGAAGTTGTCTTAGCAACTGACCCAGACCGGGAAGGTGAAACAATCGCTTGGCATCTAAAGGAAACGCTGGGTTTAAAGGAACCGAAACGAGTAATTTATACTGAGATTACAGCATCGGCGGTGCAGAGTGCGATCGCTAATCCCAGAAAGCTAGACCAAAACTTAATTGGTGCTGGGTTGTGCCGAGATTGCCTAGATAAGCTGGTTGGTTACAAGGGTAGCCCGTTAGTTTGGGCATTGAATAACGGTGCTAAGAGTGTTGGCAGAGTCCAAAGCGCGACGTTGCACCTGATTTGTCAGCGAGAAAAC
>NZ_DASQZC010000226.1:0-14739 GCF_035638895.1 Nostoc sp.
GCCCTATAAAGGTTAGCTCCAATGAGGTTTGCTTGATACAGGTCAGCTTCCGTTAAACTGGCTTCTGAAAGGTTGGCAAAATAGACTTCTGTTTGGTGGAGTTTGGCTGCATTCAAGTTAGCCCTAGAAAGGTTGGCTCCATTCAAGTTAGCCCCGGAGAGGTTTGCACCAATCAAACCCGTCATGTACAAGTTGGCTTTACCCAATTTTGCTCCTTGCAAGTTAGCTAAAAATAACTTTGCCCCTGAGAGGTCGGCCATTTTTAAGGTCGCTTGTTGTAAGTTAGCTTTATAGAGGTTGGCTCCTTGCAGATTAGCTACACGCAGACTTGCTCCAGAGAGGTTGGCTGAACGCATGTTTGCCCCACTGAGATTAGCGCGGTTGAGATTAGCCCAACAGAGGTTTGCTCCACAAAAGCTAGCTTTTAGTAATTTGGTTTCATAGAGATTAGACCTCATGAGTTTAGCGCCGTTTAGGTCAGCCTCACTCAAGTCTGCTCCCCGGAGGTCAGCGCCACTTAAGTCAGAGCCACGTAAGTCTGCTTGTTGCAGATTAACTCCTAGCAAGTCTGCCCTTCTAATGTCGATATTACGTAAATCAAGTTTTTGATCTTTTGGGTCTTCGAGCAAATTACGTCTGCCGATGACAGTTAAAGCTGCTTGAATATCAGTGCGGATTTTTGGAAACTCTTCATGAAGGTTTTGCTCCAACTGCTGTGTTGGAGGCGACCCACCTCTACGCCTACCTGAGTAAGCTGCTTCTTGATATTCCGGGTTTTGTTGCTCTACCTTTACCTGCTGGATAGGTGTATTCTCTCGCACAAAGGCAGTGAGAATTTCCATAATTGTCCAGTGTTCTTTAGAAAAATCCTGAGCAACTCTTTCTAATGCATAAACTGCGCCTGTCCGGGTTTCAACTTTTTCATGACCAAGCTGGGCAATTGCCCCCATAAAGCGCTCTGAAATCAATCTGTCTTGATTAACTTTTGCATTTTGAATACCAATTTCTAGGTTTTTCTCAGCTGCGATCGCATTTTGCTGCATCGCTTGGGCCCGCTTTGCTGAATAATAAGTATTAAACATAACTGCCGATGCCAGAAAAACTATTGCAGTAGTTGTTAATGCTTGGTTTCTATACTGAATTTTTTCCTGAATTGACAATTCTTTAATACTGGATAAAACAAAAAAAATTACAGTCAATGAGAAGCCAAATATAACTGTTATAGTTATCAACCAATTCAAAAGAGCGTCTGTCTTTTTAGAAGACATGGTAACGATTTTCCTTACAACCTAGAATTATTACTTAGATGTTGAGGAAAAATAGTATAGCATTTAGCAGAAAATTATAATAGGTGTCAAGACACTCAATTAACTAGTTAATGACATGGAATATACTTGGCGCAAGAAGCTCGGAATACAATTCAATTATGCCTGACGACTTTTAAGAGCCGTTGCTACCCTGCCTTAACCTGAGTCCGACGATACCTCTCCCTGCCTTGAACTAAAGTTCAAGTCTGTCCTTCTCCGAGTCGGAGAGGGAGGGTTTTGCGTAGTAAAACCAGGGAGAGGTCTTTTGATTAGGCTAATGAAGTCGGCACCGCAAGGGCGCACTGGCTCCTTTTGATTTCCGCCTTGCGATACCAGTGTTTTATTCAGAGAATTTAGCTTCTCTAAGGTTTGCCCCATCGAGTATGGCATTATTGAGAACTGCCCCATTCAGCCCAGCTAGATATAAGCTCGCACAATGGAGGTTAGCCCCTTCGAGGTTAGCTTCTTTTAGACTAGCTGCACTGAGGATTGCTCCTTCTAGGTTAGCTAAATATAAGTTAGTACCTTCTAGGTTAGCTGCACTGAGAATTGCTCCGGCGAGATTAGCTTCTGTAAGGTTAGCTCCAGCAAGATTAGCTTGATAAAGATTTGTCTGTTTTAGGTTCGCCCTATTTAAATTTGCTCCTCTTATGTCCGTGTGACTCAAATCAAGTTGCTCATTTTCTGGGTCTTTATTTACATCTCTTCTAGCGATAACGGTAAGGGCTGCTTGAATATCTACACGGAGTTTTGTTGACAGGTTGCTCGTCAACTTTTCTTGGGGAATATAAGGAGCATTTTCTCGTATAAAAGTAGTAAGAATGCCCATAATTATCCAGTGGTACTGTACATGATTTTGGGCAATTTGCTCTAAATCATTAATTACAGCGACACTGGTTTCTATTGTCTTATTCCCTAGTTCTTCAACTGCTACTCTTAAACTTTTTTTTGGCGACTGATGCTGAGTTTGGTTAACTTTTTCATAAAAATCATGTATCCTCAGACATATATTCGATAGCTGCCCGTTACTAGTCGGTAAAATATTTTTTATACCCTGAAAAGCATTAATAATTACTGTCAACATTACTAAGTGATAAAATGAGGTTTCAAAAACTACTTGTAGTCACTACTCTTCATTCTTCACTATCAATTAACCCGATCATGATAATTTTGATTTATACCTATAATAAAGCATTTATAAATCATTTATGAAAACCACTAATTATAAAGGATAGCCTTCTTTTACCAGATACGCTAGGCAATAAAAAAATCTGACAACTCAAATAGTATTGTTATTAACTACTTCAATGCAGCAAAAATTACAACCTATAGTTAAAGACTTAGTGCTGATTGGTGGCGGTCACAGTCATGCAATTGCCCTGAAAATGTTTGGGAGAAAGCCTTTACCTGGTGTCCGTTTGACGTTGATTACCGCAGCCAAAAATACAGCCTATTCTGGAATGTTACCAGGACACATTGCCGGATTTTATAGCCACGATGAATGTCATATTGACTTGCGACCTTTAGCGAACTTTGCTCAAGCACGGTTGTATGTTGACAAAGTAGTTGCCCTAGACTTGGAAAATCACAAAGTTCTTTGCGCTAACGGACTTGTGGTAGATTTTGATGTGCTGTCTATTGATATTGGCAGCACTCCGGCCACAGTGTCTGTATCAGGTGCAGCAGAATATGCGATCGCAGCTAAACCAGTATCGCAGCTATTGGAACATTGGTATGAACTAATTGAAGCTGTAGGTAAAAATCCTCAAGAACCAATTAGCATTGCGATCGTGGGTGGTGGCGCTGGCGGTATAGAATTGGCGCTGTCGATGCAATCTCATTTACATCGGATTTTACGTCAAACTCAACAACCAATTCAAAATCTTGAAGTTCATTTATTCCAGCGTGGCACGGAACTGATGCCCAATTACCATTCATCAGTGCGCCATCAAATTCAGCAAATTTTAACCGCGCGAGATATTAAGCTACATCTTGGGGAAACTGTGTGTAAAGTTGCACCTACACCATACAGGGAAACTAAAGAAATGTTTGAGATTAAATGCGAATCTGGCTTGATAGTAGAGTGTAATAAAATTTTCTGGGTAACACAAGCATCCGCACCCGAATGGTTAAACAGCGCTGGACTAGCAACTGATGAGGAAGGTTTTATTTTGGTAGAAGATACGTTGCAATCTCAAACGCACCCGCAAGTGTTTGCTGCTGGTGATATTGCCACAATGGTAAATCATCCGCGTCCGAAAGCTGGGGTATTTGCTGTTAGGCAAGGTAAACCTTTATTTGAGAATTTGCAGCGAATTTTATTAGGTAAGCCGCTCAAACCCTATAGACCACAAAAACAATATTTGAGTTTAATTGGTACAGGAGACGAACAAGCGATCGCAACCAGAGGCGCTTTTACTTCACCACCTCAGAAACTATTGTGGCATTACAAAAATTGGATTGACTGCCGTTTCATGGAACGCTTTCGTAACCTCCCAAGTAGCAAGAGTAAAGTGTCTTAGCGCAGTCTACCTGAGTAAAAAAAGGTCTTACTACGCAAAAACGCCCCTCTCCAACTCAGAAAGGGACAGATTTTAATGACAGTTCAAGGCAGGGAGAGGTTTGTCAAAGTCGCTGTTTCAGCAAGTAGACACAGCTACTTTGGCATGTTTGTTAACGTAGTCTACAAATAATTGCTTTAGCCGGGGACTAACACCAGCGTGTTCAAAGAATCCAAAACCCAAATTTTTAGCTTTTGCCAAAGTTTCTTCTGGCGTTAATCCTTCCTGAATAGCAATACTTAAGAGCGCAATTCCAGTCGATCGCATCCCGGCTGCACAATGTACCACTGCTGGTTTAGGAATTTCTTCGAGTGTCGTGAGGATTTTGGTAATAGCCTCTTCATTTAAATTTTTTAAATCCACCTTGAGTGGAACATTTGTATAATGCAGCCCCAATGCTTCCGCTACTTTTTGCTCATCCTTAGAAAATCCTAGCTCATCTGGCGATCGCAGATTTAGAACGGACTTAAAACCTTCTTGGATAGCTTGCTCAAGCTGTTTTGGTATAACTTGTCCTGTTGTTGTCAAGTTTTCGTTAATCTGTATGGCGTTGATCACATTCACTCCTTTTCAATTACTAATGGCTTCCAGCTTGGTAAATAGTCTAATCAGCAAGCTTTAAGAAGATATTCAAATAAGCACCTCAAAATTAGCCAAATATCAAAATATATTGCTTGATTACTTCAAAATCTGTATTTTGAAGCTGGTTATTTTATTGCTTTATCTATAATATACGGTTTACCGATAGGGTTAAGAGGGTTTAAAACTTATTATAGGTTTTGCGTATAAAATTACCGTAGCTTATAGTTTAGGAGTTGTCATCGATTGAATTACAGAGTGCAGTCAGCAGTTATCCCCAAACTTACAAGCTATGTGCAGCGTCGCGTAGAGAAGTGTGGGCTATACCTACGCAACTAAAATTTCTCATAATATACTAAAAAGTAAAACAGGCATGTAATCTGAATACCAGCCCTGAACCTATGAGCGCTAACGAAATATCTCTTCGCCCTGCCCAAGAAACAGATGCGTGGGTGCTGAGTGCAATTCATATTGCTGCCATCAAAGCTCTACCTGGAACTTTCTACACCCGAAAAGAACTTTTAGCTTGGCGTAATAACCGTGACAAACCTGATGGATCAAATATCTTGAAGAGTATGAAAGTGGAAACTTTCTGGGTTGCGATCCAGGGAGATGTTGTAATAGGTTTTGCTAGTTTTATTGTTGATGAACTTATCGGACTGTATGTCCATCCTAAATATCAAGGTAAAGGGATCGGGCGTGCTTTAGTCCAACATTTTTGCAATGAAGCAACTAATCAAGGTATAAATAAGGTAATTACAACTGCTAGCCTCTATGCCGAAGGCTTTTATTTACGGTTGGGATTTACTGCCATCCAAAGAGCACCTCATTATTTAAGAAGTGGAATAGTTGTCCCAGTTACTAAAATGAGTAAAGTATTAGCTATTGCACCAAAATAAATTTGATCCGATATAAGAAGATTTTCAAAAGAGATTGTTAAACAGGATTTAATTGATAGTCAACACCGCAACCCAAACAACCATCCTGAACAATATGTTTCGGTTAAGGTTTTTTGATACTTCAAAGTTTCAATTTCTGACTACTCAAAGACATCTGTTGACGTTCGGAAACCAATTTCAACTCTTCTTGGTGTTGCCAAGCCCACTCTGCCAAACCTGCAATCGGTTCAATTAACTTTTCACCAAAGGGAGTCAGGTTATATTCCACTTTGGGCGGCACAATTGGATACACAGTTCGATTAACAACACCAGCTGACTCCAACCTTCTTAGGGTTTGTGTCAGCATTTTTTTTGATATTCCAGGAATTCGACGTTGAAAATCAGTATATCGCTTAGTACCAAAAGATAGAAGATAGAGTACTGGCGGTGTCCATTTATCTCCTACCAAATCCAGCATCTGCCGCATAGGACAGTTTGCGCCCAGGAGTATTTGCTCATTGTTGGGAACCATGAGGTAACTATATCACCAGAAAGTTCCTTCTTGTAAAGAAGAATCCAAATCAGGCACACTGTTTTAGTTAGCGAAAATGGAGAGATTTGGATGAAACCGTTAGAAAACAAAGTTGCCCTTGTTACTGGTGGTACTTCTGGAATTGGGCGGACTACTGCGATCGCTTTTGCTCATGCTGGTGCCAAAGTTGTTGTAGTCGGACGACGAGAAGAAGAAGGCAGTGAAACCGTCAGCTTGATTCATCAGGTAGGAAGTGAAGGTTTATTTGTGAAAGCTGATGTGTCTCAAGAAGCAGACATAGAAGCAACCATTGCCACTGTTGTCAATAAGTTTGGTAGGCTTGATATTGCCTTTAATAATGCGGGGTTGCTGGGTGAAAATGCCTTGCTGGCAGAGCAAACAGAGCAAACTTATGACCGGGTTTTTGGAGTCAATGTCAAGGGAGTTTTTCTCTGTATGAAGCATGAAATTACCCAGATGTTGGCTCAAGGTAATGGTGGGGCAATTATCAATACATCCTCCATCAATGGTTTTCGTCCTTTAGCACCTGGCTTATCGATTTATGATGCCTCTAAAACAGCTGTGGTGATGCTGACAAAAGCCGCAGCCCTAGAATATGCCTCACAAAAAATTCGGATAAATGCGATCGCACCAGGGCCAATTGAAACGGAAATGCTCAGTCAGGCGACTGGCGGTAATACCAAAGCTTTTGAGAATTTTGTTCCCGCCGGACGTTTGGGCAAACCCGATGACATTGCTAATGCTGTGATCTGGTTGTCTTCTGATGCTAGTAATTTTGTCAATGGACATACCCTGGTTGTGGATGGCGGATTACTGGCGGCGTGATCATTGTGAATGTGGGTTTTCGTAAAAACAATAGATGCAGGAGCAATCATGAGTCAACTAGAGAACAAAGTTGCATTAATTCTTGGTGGTGCAGGCAATGTAGGAGAAGGCATTGTGAGAGCATTTCTCAAAGCAGGTGCCATAGTAGCTGTGCCGTCTCGTAAAGTCGAAAAACTAGAAGAACTACGGACTTATTTAGGTGAACTTGCACAAGGCGATCGCTTTATTCCCATTGTGGGAGAAATTGGTCAAATTGATAGTGCCGAAAGTATTCGTGACCAACTGCTTAAACAATTTGGAAGGCTTGATGCTGTAGTTGCTTCCCTTGGCGGCTGGTGGCTTGGTAACAGACCTTTGACTGAAGTCTCAATCGCAGAATGGCAACAATATTTAGATAGTAATTTAACAAGTCACTTCATCGCCGCCCGTACCTTTCTACCTATTCTTCAAGAACGCAAAGGTGCTAGCTATACCTTGATTGGAGGAGCCGCAGGCGAAGTACCGATTCCCAATGTCAGCCCTGTGAGCATTTCTGCTGCTGGACAGTTGATGCTAGCTCAGGTGTTGATGGAGGAAAATAAAGGTAGTACTATCCGAATCAATGAAGTCATTGTTCATAGCTGGGTGGCAACTCGCAGCAGCAAAGAGCGCAGTCAACCTACCTGGATTACTGCTGATGACATTGGCGAATTTACAGCTTGGCTTGCTTCTGACGCAGCATCTATGGTGAATAGTAGTCTCCTACGCTTGTATGAAAAGCCTGCAACTTAACGATAAAGTTGCACCTATGGCTACTCTACCTACATACACTTTGCAAACATAAAGGATTACATTTTTTCTTAAGGGACTTCCAAAAAATAAAATGCTTAATTACATAATTATTGCTTGGAAGTCCCATAGAGAAGTGCTACGATGCTGACTCTCCAACGCTATCTCTTAAGGGGCTGTTCTTGTTAGGTCTGTATTTCACGCAATTGAGAACTGCCATATATTAGCTTTCGGTGTTTCAGGTGCAATTTTAAGAGTACGCCAACACAGGTAAGAATTATCTTGTTTAATGTTCTTGTCCCGTTGGTCGAATGAGGATTTCGTTGACATTAACGCGTGGTGGTTGGGTAACGGCATAAACGATGTCTACGACGGGCTACGCCTACGCAGCAGCAACGTCTTCGCTTTGCAGAGGCGTAATTGCCTTGCGTCGTTCTTCGATCCGTTGTTTGGCAACAGGATCAGTTATGTGGCTGTCAATTTCCGTATCCACTAAACCTGGTTCGATGATGGTGACGCGGATGTTGTCCTTGTGGACTTCTTGGCGCAATGCTTCCGAGAGGGCATTGACACCCCATTTGGTAGCATTATAAACACCAACGCCCGCCCGCGCTGTCCGACCAGCCACTGAGGAGATATTGACTATATGCCCCGATTTTTGTGCTTTAAATACAGGCAAAACAGCATGAGTAGCATATAGCAGTCCTAGTACGTTGAGGTCAAACGATCGCCGCCAGTCTGAGCTATTTCCTGCTTCAATGGTTCCTAGTAAGGCAATCCCTGCATTATTTACAAGAATATCAACCCTTCCCAATTCTGCATTTGCCTTTGCCACCAAGTTATTTACCTGGGTTTCGTCAGTTACATCAGTAACGATGGGCAATGCCTTGCCACCACTAGCTTCGATACGTTGTGTCAATGCCTGAATGCGATCGCCACGCCTAGCAGCCAGCACTACTGTTGCTCCAACTGAAGCCAAAGCGATCGCAGTTGCTTCTCCAATTCCTGCTGAAGCCCCAGTGATAATTGCTACTTTTTCATCTAATTTCCCTGTCATTTATCTAACTCCTTAGTAATTGATAATATTAGGTATTAATTATTCCTCATCTGCTCCCCCTGCCTTTTAGTAAGGTGCTATTCTGATTAATTGTTCCAGGGCGATCGCAGCAGATGCTTTATTGATCAAAAATGTTCTAGATGAATTGAAAAATTCAGAGCCATCGATTACTCAATCGGTAAGACTGGCTTTTCTAGTTGTCATATATTTGGTAGAGTACCTAGATACTCTTAACTCCAGACTCGTTCAACTACATTAACAATAATGTTGAATAAAATACGGTAATTCGATAGATTTGTTGTACTGATACTAGTTAGCAAACTATCATAGACAACTCCAAGAAGCAAGCTCTAGAGGTTTTCGTATAAGAAATGGCTCAAAAAGTTGCCTTATCTCGATTTGCATTAGCATTTATTGCAGGCTTTGTGTCTGTTTTGCTATTTCACCAAGGTGTATTGGCGCTGCTACATGCAGTGAATTTCGCACCTCGCGCCCCCTATGCAACTGCACCAACACAACCATTAGGAATCCCGCAAATTTGGTCAAGCGCATTCTGGGGAGGGATTTGGGGACTGATTTGGGTAGCCGTCGCGCCTCGTTTTCGGCATGATAAAAGCTACTGGTTAGCTGCATTGGTATTTGGTGCAATTGTCCCGACACTAGTGGCTTGGTTTGTGGTCGCACCACTCAAGGGCCAGCCCATTGCTGGAGGCTGGAAACTTGCAGGAATAGTGACAGGTTTATTGGTTAATGGTGCTTGGGGTATTGGAACTGCCGGGTTGCTGAGATTATTTTCTAGAGAGAAGTTGTTTAACAGCTAGACTTATTAGGGACTTTTACCAGTTTTTCAAGAGACTCGCTATTTGTTTGGCAAGTCTCTAAAGTTATTACCCAGAAGTTTCTGGCTCAATCCGCGCTCCAAGCTAAAGAACTCGTCCAAGATCATCAGCATTACGCCAGGTTTCAATTATTTTCCCGTCAACAATCCAATGAATGAAGATAGCCGTGAAGGTTTGCTCTCGGTCATAACTAGGTATTCCAAAGAAACTTTCCTGAAGACAGCTAAGCTGTTGGACATTTAACTTGCATATTACATATAAGTAAAACTATTGTGGGGTGGGCATCTTGCCCGCCCTGGTTATGCAAATTAAAAGTACATTAGCTTATTGGTTGCACGCACTACTACTTTGTCACCTTCAGCAATTACATCTTCAATTGTCCATTTCTGCTGGATAGCCCCAAATGAATCAGAGAGAATAACATTTATTTATCATTGATTAACTGTCGGCTGAGTGTTTTAATCGAATGCCTAAGAGACCATTTATAAAGTAAATCTTTAGACGGCTAGACGACGTAACATAATACGAGTCATAACGGCATATATGGCAGCTTCACTCATTTCAGTCAGACGTTCGTAATCTTTACTCAAACGATGGTACTGGTTAAACCAACCGAATGTTCTTTCTACTACCCAACGCTTGGGTAAAACTTCAAATTCTTTATTAGTACGGCGCATGACCTCAACATCAGCTTGAATCATCAACCAAACAGCCAGCGCAAACTTATCGCCGTCATACCTCGAGTCAACCCACATGACTTCAACTTTTTCCAATAATTCTGAGCGTTCATCCAAGAGTTCCATCAAGGCATACGCTGCAAGCACTCTTTCAGGAGCATTGCCTTCGCTCACAATCACTTTGAGCAATAGCCCAAGGCTATCAACGATCGTTTGGCGTTTTCTTCCTTTGACTAACTTGCCACCATCAAAGCGGTAGACATCCCCCTTTTTTCAGTTGTTTTTACCGACTGACTATCTGCTGCGATGCCTACGGCGAGCTTTGCTAACGCACTTGGTTGTGTTGACCTACCTAATTTTATGCGAACTTGATCACGCAGTGTATAGTTTAATTTTTCCCAAACTCCCTTGCGTTGCCATTTACGGTAATAGCTGTATACCGTTGAGCTTGGCGGGAAGTCCCCCGGAAGCATATTCCATTGGCATCCAGTTTTCAAATGATAATAGATGGCATTGCATATTTAACGCATATTTGTTGTGCGTGGATGCCCTCCTTCTTTAGCTGGTGGAATCAAGGGAGCCAAGATTTCCCACTCTAGATCAGTTAAATCTGTGGGGTGAGACTTTCGCGCCATACTGACTATCTATGTAAATACACTGCACACGAAGTATTTTATCGTTATCAGAACTCTTTTCTCCTGGCTTTTAGATTTACTTTATAAATAGCCTCTAAGGGTACAAGGAATTTTTGGGAGAAACGATAGCACAGCACGGGTTTTACCAATGCAAACAAGTAACTGGTAATATTAATATCATGCAAACTATACTAATCCTAAATCATTCGTGAAAATTGATATAAAATTTTTATTTATTATATTTTATTTCCTAAAATAGTATAGGATATGCCTAAAATTACTGTTTGCGTTTCTACTTTTAATCGTGTTCATCTCCTTCCTTATGCCATTGACAGCGTACTCAATCAGTCTGAGCAAGATTTTGAACTAATTGTTTGTGATGACGGGTCTAGCGATCGCACACCCGAATTAATGTCACACTATACAGATCACCGGATTAAATATATCCGTCATCTGCAAAATATTGGTAAAAGTAATAATATGCGCTCTGGCTTTGATGCAGCTAGTGGTGAATACTTTATTAAATTTGATGATGATGATCGGCTAACACCCGATTTTCTCGCAAGTACCGCAGCTATTCTTACTCAATACTCTAGTATTGATTTTGTTGGTACAGACCATTGGATAATTGATATTGATAATGTGCGGGATGAGGAAAAAACTCAAGAAAATTCTCATCGTTGGGGTAGAAGGACTTTACGAGCAGGTGTTGTAGATAATTTGTTGGAAGTGGTATTTATTCAGCAAAGCTTTCAAGTTGGGGCAACATTATTTCGCCGTAAAACATTGCAAGAATTAGGATATATGCAGCCAAATATGCAAAATTGTGAGGATAATGATTTATTTGTGCGTCTGGCTTTGGCTGGAAAAAAAGGTTATTACTTACCAGAATTATTAATGGAATATCGTTCCCATGCAGAGCAGCAAGGTATCAATCGGGCTATTCCTTATTTATATGATAAAATTCGATATTTAGAAAGTTATAAGTTTGATTCTGAAAAAGTAGAGATAATCAGAAAAAATCGTCTAACTGAAACGCAATTATTATTAGGTTTGCGTTTAATTGAAAAGGGGGAAATGCAAAAAGGCAGAGAGTTAGTTTTAGCAGGACACTCTTCTTCGACTGCTAAAGCTTGGACTGGTTTAGGATTATCGCTGTTACCAATTGGGTTGCGGAGTAAGGCGTTTAATGCACTACGACAAATGCGGGGTTAGGCTAGCTGTAGCTGCGTAGGTTGGGTTGAGCAACGAAACCCAACATTCTACGTTAATTGTTAGTTTCACTTCGTTCAACTCAACCTACGATGATCTGAGATATAACTCAATTTTAAATAAACAAGATACGTGACCAGCTATCAACAATATCTACCATTTTATCGCCACTTATACCTTTAATCTGTTTTTTACCACTAGGAATCTTTACTCTTGCTAATACATCCTTCAAAGATTCAAATTTTTTCTTTTTACGCTCTTTTTCCACACTTTCAGCAACCTGAACAGCTTTTTTATCAGTAAAGCCAGCAGTTCTTAATCGGAAAGTCAGTTCTAGTAAACTTAGACTATTAAATGCATCTAATGGTGTAGTTTGTTTAGGTATTTGACTCTCAATCAATTTGAGAGCCTCATATAGTTCCTGTCTTTCTCGTCTCTCTTGTGCCAGTTCTGACCTTAAATCATTAATTTGCTTTTCCAACAAATTAAAATCATTGTTTTTTGAAATCGATTCTGAATAACTTGTTTTAATTGGAGTTTTAACTCCTGGTTTGTTAGAAGAATCAATTGCTTTGAGAGATGCAATTTGCTTTAATGCTACATCCTCGTTTTCAGAAGATATAATTAAAGCGCTAACCATATCACCTTCATTAGGGTTTTTTTCTCTAGCTCTTACAGCAGAATAGTACTCGAAATGCCCATCAACTACCTCATATTGTTCAAAGCCAGTCTTTTTTACAACTAATGGTTTTAAAATGCCTCCAGATTCTAGTATCAGGTCAGCAAGAGTTTCTAAATCAGTCTCTTTAAAGTTTGAACGAGGAATATTAGAAGTAACAGTTTCAACATCTACCATAAAAAACTTAATCATTATTGCATCCCCATTTTATTTAAAACTTCTATAGCTAGAAATTCAAATTCAGCTGCGGCTTGATTTGCAGAAGGTTCATTAAGAGCAAAATCAATAATAGATTTCGGATCAGGTATTTCCATGTTACCCACTAATATAGTTTTATTAATGCAAGCAGATAAAGCTGTTCTTTCTGAGATAATACTATCCATGAGTGGCATATTATAACGATCACTAATTACACTTTTATGTTTAGCAAATGTGTATTTTAGATACTGAGCATTAGTAGAAATTTTAGATGGAAGAACACCCATAATAGTAATAGGTGGCTTTCCTAGACCTTCTTTATTTTCATTCACTTCTTGTTGAATAAAGTCTTTAACACTAGGTAATCCTTGGTTGGAAAATGGCTTTAAATCTGAAGGAATTATTAGGTAATCAGCAGCAATTAAGGCAGCTTGTGCATACACATCTAAGGATGGAGGTGTGTCGATGATTACAATATCATATTCATTTTTTACTTTTTCTAATTTTTTAGCTAGTCTCAATCGACTTGGGCCAGATTGAACAAGATTTTGCTGCAATGCAATCAAGGTAATATGTGAAGGAATAACATCAATTTCTGGATCGTTAAAAAACTTAGATTTACAAACTATATCTGGAATAAACTTAATATCGTTCTTTTCTAACAAATGATAAACATTGCAGCTTTTTAAGTCATCATCTTCCTCAAATTGAAATTTAATCAATCCTGTAGCAAAAGTTGTATTTGCTTGAGCATCTATATCAACCAGAAGAACTTTTTTTCCTTTCTTACTCAGCGCAGCCGCTAAATTGATAGCAACTGTAGTTTTACCTACGCCACCCTTATGATGATAGATTGCAATTGTCTTCATTGAATATTGCCTCTTAGTTTTAATATTTAAATCATCTTCAGCTATTTTAAACCCTGATTTATCTATAAACTGTCCTTCTTTTAGACTCTCTCTACTAATTAAACCTTTAATATTCTCTAATTTTGTCTCAACTTCCTTTCCAGAACATTGAAATATTAATTGAATATCAGTCTGTAATTTTTGATAAATTCTAATCTCTTTGCCATTAGTCAACAATCCATACCTGACATTCAAGCTGGTTAAATAATGCCTGAGTCGGAGGACATGATGATTTAAGTTTTGCTTGGGATGCTTTGCCTCCATGACGACACTCAACGGTGAGTTGGCATCTAAGACAAAGGGAATCACTTGTGCGGCAAATGCTAAGAAATCTAAGCGGATGCTACCAACGGCAACCTCTTGATGCCAGGTGTCAGGAGTATAACCTAGCTGCGGTAGCAAATATTGCACTATGAGTTTGCTTTCAACTTCGCTTTCGTTACGGCACAGCTCAGGATTAAAAGGCAATATTTTTCTACCTCTAAATAATTATTGGACTTGGGCTAAAACCTGATATTCGCTAGATTATGGCATAACCTTAATTATGTTGAGTGATATAAATCACTTACAAAGATATAAATAATCATCATAAAACTAGTATTTTTGCTGATAAAATAACCAATTTTGAGAGCTAGCCATATTCCAAAGTAACAGGCTACGTATGTATTTCTCCATTATCTTTGTAAATGGATAGAATCAAAGTGTTTACCTATTTGCGCTAAAGGTTTTGGCTACTGTATCTTGTCCCCACTGCCATCAACTCGTTGATAGTCAAGCTATTAGTTGTCCCTATTGCCGGACGACACTCAAAGCTTACGGTCATCCTGGTATTCCATTGCACCGCGCCACTGGGGGTGGGTATCTGTGCGACACCTGCACTTATCACGCTGATGATACTTGCAATTTTCCTCAGCGTCCCTACGCTAAAGACTGTACTCTCTACCAAAATATTGAAGAGACAAAGTTAGAGTTGCAACAGCAGCGTTACACTAATAGTTTTGCAATAACTGTAAAAAGTTGGGTAAAACGCAATCAGGCTTTGCTGTTACTTTTGGGTTTATTA
>NZ_DASQZC010000227.1:0-3221 GCF_035638895.1 Nostoc sp.
AAACTGCATCTCTTCTGGCAGATGAGACACCCAGCTGCTCATCATATCAAAAATGCGGGTGTTGGGTTTGAGGCGATCGCGGTATAAATCCGTTAGTTGTTGAATAAATCCTTCATCGACATGGGTAACAAAGCGGGGATACGCATAGAACAGCTTATCGTCTTTGTCGTCTAATTTCTGGCGTTGATTTGGTCTTAATTGCATAAATCTCTGTTTTGGAGTACTTTTTTTCAAGTTGGTAGATTGTAATGGTTGGCTGCTTGGGAGAGTCAATAAACCGAATGCCACCAAAAGCAGCATAGTCCACAATGATGTACTCGAAAACGCCCAAGTCCTCTCTACGAGACGCTACGCGAACATATTCAGCAAGTTTTGTCAGATAGTCGTCCTTCCAGTTGTTGCTAATGACCTCAATGATTCCGGGTGGTGGAATATATGCAGCAGCAGAACTAGAGCTAGTTTTCATCCTCTGCCATTCAACTCTTGCAAATATGACAATATCTGCTTTCCGGCTTTTTTCCTTTTCTGGTGGTGCTGTTTTGAGCCGAACCTGCTTGGACTGGCGCGACACGTAAGGCAGATCATTTTCTTGGCAGTGATTTTCTAAGTAGGCACACAGTCGCTCGATTAAATCCTCATGATTTGCATTTGGTTCTGATAATGGCACGGGAATTCCATCCAATAGCTCAAACTCTGTGCCTGAATCATCCCAGGCAAGAAACTCTTCAAAAGTCAGTGGTTGTGTGACGGTTGCGTACATCGCCCTCGCTCCCTTGCTGACGGGTACTTCACTCAATGCTACCAAGATGTACAGCTTTGTCTATGAGTCCTAGCTGATTTTCCTGCCGTAGTTCTGAAACAACAGCTTGAGTTAGGGTAAGAGAAGGCGATCACAATTGGTGAGTGTAGTACGATGGCATTTTTGTGAAAATACCCATTTTAATTATCTGATTGTATTGTGTGACTATTAATAATTCGTAACTTCTGTTATCTTTTGTCGGACTAACAAAGCTAAAAAATCAAATTCCCATTTATTGAAGTATATACACTGATTGACTTGGGAGCTTTTAGCATTTAAAATTACATATATTTTTAGCCATAAAAACTTGGCTCAAGTTATGTTGATTAAATAAAATACTCCATGTGGCAGACTTTAGTAATTGACCAAAGCCATATTAATCAAAAGATTGATATATTCAAAGCAGCATTACGTGATTACTCTATAACAGAGAAATTAGTTGTTCAAAAATATATAATACATGGTACACCTTATGTTTTTAAAGATGATGAAGGTAAATATTTTGACCTCAAACATGAAATTGCTACTCATTTTGAGGAAAGACCAGAATGTGTACTGATGGTTGGTTCAGCTAAATTAGGATTTAGTATAGCTCCTAGTAAATTATGGAATTCGTTTTCTGAAGAATCAGATATAGATATAGCTATTATATCTAGAGAAATTTTTGAAAAATTTTGGTCAGAATTATATGATTTCGACATAAGTTTGATATCTAGAACTGAGAGAGAAGAACAAAAATATAAAAAATTTTTAAAATATTTTTTTAAAGGTTGGCTAAGACCGGATTTATTTCCATTTAAATATTCTCGCACAAATGAGTGGTTTGAATATTTTAAATCAATCTCTTATAAATATACACCCCAAAAAATAGCAGGGGCTATTTATTATAATTCTGAGTTGTTTGAAAAATATCATGTGCAGAATATCAAAAAGTTGAGACAGGAGGATATTTAAAATGAGCAAAAATGGTATTGCAACTAATAAAAAAGTTTTAGATTTATTCAATATGATGAAAACTGGTACTTTAATACTTGCTCCATCTTTTCAAAGAAAGCTTGTATGGAATGATGCACATAAAGAAAAATTTATAGAAACAATTTTATTAAAACTTCCTTTTCCTGAAATATATCTCGCTGATGGTGAAATTGACCTTGATACTCAAACATCAAAAACACTTGTCGTAGATGGTCAACAAAGATTAAGTACAATCTACCAATATGTCACAGCATCACCAGAATTCAGTATCAAAAATATCAGTAAGTTTGAGAAATTGTCTACACAAGAAAAAACAGATTTTTTTGATTATACAGTTGTCGTCAGAGATTTAGGAAGAATTCCTGAAAGTGAAATTAGAGAAGTTTTTAAGAGAATAAACTCTGTCCAATACGCACTAAATGCAATAGAAATTAGCAACTCGTTATACGAAGGAGAGTTCATCACAACTGCTAAAGATATTCTAGAAAATAATGCTCTTTTTACAAGTTTAGAGGTATTTAGTGAAGGTGAATTTTCTCGCATGAAAGACCTGGAATATGTATTGCTAGTTATGTCAACAATAGAAGAAGGTGGTTATTTCACTAGTGATAAAGAAGTAAAAACCTATGTAGAAAAGTATAATAATGAATATCCAAACAAAGACTTGATGTCTAATACTTTTAATGAAGCATCTAAATTAATTATTGGGTCTAATCTTCCTCCAGATAGTTTGTGGATAAAGAAGTCTAGTTTATTTACTTTAATTGTTGAATTAATAAAAATTAAAAACAAGTATGGTTATTTACCTAAAGAACAAGCTTTAGCTCATGCTTTAAAATCTTTAGAAGAAGAACTACATATAAATAAGAAAGAAGATGTATCGAAAAATATGTTTGCTCAATATTATTATTATACACATCAAGGTACTGCTAGTAGAAAAGGGCGTAATGTTCGCGGTCAAGTTATAAGTAAAATTTTAGAAGAAAGTATGAATGTAAACTAGCGAACGTTGTAAAGTTCGTATTTATTATAGTGTACTGACCTACCTACCAGAACATAAGGCCCGATCGCCCTTCATTACCTTCTGATTAGTCTGCAAATAATCATGTAGCAAATTGCAACCCCGTGCCAGCAATTTTTCCAGTTCGATATCTGCAAGATTTTGAAAAATCACTGTGCCATTACCACTACCCGCAGCTAGAGTCTTGCCGTCATTACTAAAACTGACGCTGGTTAACTCTTGCTTTTCACCTTTCAAAGCAATCAGCAACGTCCCTTCTAGCTTCCAAATTCTCACTTTGTCATCACTGCTAGCTGCCAAAGTTTTACCATCGGGGCTAAAACTCACACTAATGAAACTATCACCATCGCCTGTAAGATTATTTAGCAGATGACCGTCCCGGCTCCAAATCTTCACCGTGTTATCAATACTAGCTGAAGCGATCGC
>NZ_DASQZC010000228.1:0-6173 GCF_035638895.1 Nostoc sp.
CATTTCCCACTCCAAAGGTGTGGGCTAACAATTCACTGTTCGTTAAAGAGAGCGACCCAGTGGTAATATTGATACCGCCACTATTACCTACGGCATCTGGTTCCACTTGGCTGAATACTTTACTCCCATTAAAGAAGGAGACGCTATCGCGAGCATTGATCTTGATAGTGCCCCCATTTCCCAATCCAAAGGTGCTGGCACTCAAAAAAGCGTTTTCAAGGTCAAGTGATTCAGTTTTGATATCAATATTTCCACTATTACCAGTAGCTAATGGGCTGACTTCGTTGATAATATTGCTTGATTGCTTGAGTGCTATTGTCCCTGTCGCATTGAGCGTAACATCTCCTGCAACAGCAGTCCCCGATCCCAAACCAGAGTCGATCCCAGCAAGAAGATAACTTGCTCCCAGAACATCTATATTCCGGGCATTGATTGCAATGCTGCCACCACCTCCTGCGGCTACACCAACAAAAGTTCCATTGGTAAGTACTACATCTCCTCGTGCAATGTTATCTGGAAAACTCAAACGCAAATTGTTGCTATCACCAAACTCTACCGTTCCCGATCCGGCTAATCCTCCCAACTCCACTCGACCACCTGGAGCTTGCATCGTCGCGCCTTCTAATGTAACATTGCCGCCCACAAGTGCTAAGGTTTTACCTGGCTGTACCTGTAAACCAACAGGTTCGCCACTAATATTGGTTGTTCGGGATTGATTTACGATACTTCCGGCAGTTGGTTCAAATTGTAGACCAAGCGGTACACTGACAGTTAGCAGTGGAGTTGTTTGGGACGCAGTTGCACTAAACTGGTTACCATCAGCAAAATTCAGGCTACTCGCTGTTGTCGCAACAAAGGAACCACCAACATTTAATTGAGCATTCTGACGAAATACAATCCCGTTGGGATTAATTAGAAACAGGTTAGCCGCAGCATTAGCGCGAATTAACCCATCAATATCAGAAGCTGATCCACCCGTTACCCGACTGATAATATTTTGAATATTCGCAGCATTATTAAAGAAAGCAGTGCCGCCCCTTGGAACGGAAAACTCCTGAAAACTGTGGAACAAGTTGCTTCCAGCTTGGGTTCCCCCTTCAATGGTACTGATGTTGCCTTGTGTTGTAACACTCGAATTATTGGGTAGAGTGCTATCAGGGGTAATTTGGGCTAAAGCGCAATTAAAAGAGAAAGCGAATGTCTGCAATACAGCTTCGCCGATCGCACTACCCATCACCAACCAACTTCCCAGTGCTAATTTCCAGCGCCAATACTGCCTACTTCGCTTTATTCTAGACATTGCACCCCTTAAATAACTAGCAAGTTAACTACAACCCCTATAAGGATAGATAGAAAACCCACGGTAGGATTACGATAAATAGTTACGAATAGTTACGCTGCGATGCCTGCGGCGGGCTACGCCAACGCACTACAAGTCTGCAATCAACCTCGCCTTCCTCAAAAAGAATTGCAACACAGTCTCTTCTCTAGAAATAATATCGACTGTACCCTCCATTCCCAATTGAATAGCACACTGATGTTTTTCCCTACCTAGAGAAAGCCTTTCTGGCTCAATTGTTACCCCATAGAACCCACCAACGGCTGCCATCTTTTGGTTGGCAGATGTTGTGTCGGTGGCATTAGCAGCATTCCCTTGAGGTGCAATCGTATCTGGGGAAATCGTCTTAACCTTGCCTTTGAGAGTCCCATAATCTGGATAAGGACAAGCAGAAACCCGCATTTGTACCGTTTGACCTTGTTTCAATTTATTTTTATCCTGAAGTGCTACTGCTGCCTTAATCTCCAAGGAAGCATCACTGGGGACAATTTGGGCAATCTCCTGTCCAGCAGGAACAGTTTGACCGGAGTTTCGCAGGTTTAATTTAGAAATAATCCCGTCTGCTGTGGCAGTAATTATAGTCTGGCTGAGGTCGATATTTACCTGTTGGAGTTCGCGGGTGTCGCGCTCTAGCTGTTTTTGAATTTCAATTCGTTGCTGGATTAGAGCTTGGCGTTCTTTGTCTAAAGTAGCAATGCTGGCTTGACCTGTAGCTTTTTCTTGGGCAATGCGATTATAAGCGATCGCTATTTGTGCATTACTGGGATTGAGGGCAGTTTGGACATTTTGCAATTTGGCTTTAGCTGCTAAGAGTGCTTGTTCTTGCTGGCGAACAGCTAGTTGTGCTTCCTCAAATTGATCTTGAGACAAGGCTCCGGCTTTGGCTACAGTCTCATAACGATTTCGCTTTGACTGGGCTGCTTTCAGAATAGCATCCGTGGCTTTGACATTGGCATCCGCTTCTTTGACATCAGTAGCGGTAGTAATCAGTTTATCTTGATAGTTCCGGCTGCGATCGCTTAATTCAGCTTCAGCACCTGCAATAACCCGGTTGAGTCGTTCAGTTTCAGCTAAAACCTGGCTATTAATGGCGTTAATCTGGGCATTAATTTGAAAGAGTTGTAAACGACTTTGCCCAATGTTACTTTCGAGTTGGCTCTTTTTAGTTTGTAGCTTCGAGTTGTCAATAGTGGCAATGACATCCCCTTTCTTGACAACTTGATTTTCTGCAACAAAAACCTGCGTCACCTGACCTTCCGTAGCAGCTTGAACAAGCCGCAATTCACCAGCAGGGCGGACAACAGCTTGTGCTTTAACGGTTACTTTATATTTGGTAACAGAGGCGAGTGGAATAGCTAACCCCACAGCACAGACAAGAACTACTCCGCCCCAAGTAGTCCAACGGCCAAGTGGCGGGAGAAACTCATTGTCTTGAATTGGCGGTAAGTAGTCTGAGTTGGAATGGCTAATCATACTATTTTATTTACTGATAGTGCTTAATTTACCGTTAGAGTTAGAGGATTTAGGCACTAAACCATTTGTAAATGGGTCAACGCTGTCTAAAAAGTCTAAGTGTTCACCAGGTTGATGGCGTAGAGCCTCTGGAGTGCCTTGGATTTTTAAACGTCCTTCCTCCAGCAGTACAATCCAATCAGCTCGTTGGACAATTTTGGGGCGATGGCTAATCATAATTGTGGTTTTGCCCAGCCGATGAGACAGCAGTCTATCTAGCAGTTGGGCTTCACTCACTGGGTCGAGAGCGCCAGTGGATTCATCTAAAATTAATACTGGTGGATCAGTAACTATAGCTCTAGCGATCGCTAATCTCTGCCGTTGTCCACCAGAAAGATTCGCGCCAAATTCGCCTAAAACAGTTTGATATTTATCGGGCAATTTACTAATAAACTCATCTGCACCAGCAATCTCGCAAGCTTGCACAATTTGTTCAAAGGCGATTTGAGGATAGCTGAAGCGGAAGTTTTCAAGAATTGAGCGACTCCAGAAGTGAGGTTCTTGAGGTACTAGCACCACCTGTTGCCGCAGACATTCCATCGAGAGGTCTTGCTGATTATAGATGCCATAGCGAATATTCCCAGATTGGAGGAAATATAAACCCGCAAGTAGTTTGGCGAGGGTACTTTTTCCACAGCCAGATTTACCAATCAGGGCAATGACTTGGCCGCCAGAGATAGTTAGGGAAAAATCTTGCAGTAAGTCAACTCTACCTGCGTGGTGGAAATTAAGGTTGGTGCAAGTAATATCTATATTTCCCTTAAGTTCTGCCCAAGGCTTTTTCTCGTCTTTGTCGTCTTCTGGGGTAGCATCAATCACCTCCGTCAAGCGTTGGATGACAATCTGGGCAGTGATGAACTCATCAACTAAGCCGATGACTGAACCCAAAAAGCCGAGAAAGTTGCCACTCATACCAGTAAATGCTAGCAACTGACCTATGCTTAAAGTGCGATTAATCACCAGGTATGAGCCTAACCACAGTAAGGCAATATTAGTAAAAGTAGAAAAAATATTAGTGATTGTGCCGCTGTAAAGCCCCAATTTCATCGTACTCCAGCCCAAGTTAGCAAGGCGACCATAATTCGCCTGATACTCCTGCCAAGCTTGGGGAGTGGCTTGGGTAGTTTTTAGCACTTGGACACCATGAAAAGTTTCGACGAGAAAGCCTTGGTTTTCTGTACCTAAGACGATCTCCCTGCGGGTTTTTTGACGCAAGGCTGGGAGAAACAGCAAGTTGACAAGGACGACAATCACAAAGGCAGCAAGGGTTGCCAAAGTCAGTCCCCAACTGTAGAAGAGCATAAAGGCCAAAGAAACCAAGGCAATAAAAAATTGGCTGGGTAAACCGAGGACAATTTCGGAAACTAGCTCATTGATGTGATCCACATCGGCAATGCGGCTGACTACTTCCCCACTGCGTCGTCCTTCAAAATACGAGAGGGGCAAGCGCAGGAGTTGTCGCCCGTATTCTAGAATTAGCCCTAATTGCAGTCGTTGACTAAAGTGACCAATTAGGTGAGACTGTACTAAACCCATCACACTGCTAAATAGACTCATAGCGATCGCACCAATAGCCACGACCGTTAGCAGTTGGGTATCTCCCCGCACGAGTACGTCATCGGTGAGCAATTGCATCATTAAAGGAGAGACAAGGGAAAGTAGTCCGATGACGATGTTAATTGCTATAGCCTGGATGAGAATGGCGCGATAGGGTAAAACCCGCATCAAATAACGCCCAAAGCCGCCAATTTTATCATCTGATTGCTGATAAAAGCGGTTATCATCTGGCGTTAGCAGCAGCATGATGCCATTGCCCCATCCTTCGAGCAACTCCTCGCGTGTGAGATAACGGATACCTACACCAGGGTCAGCAATTACGTATTTTTTACCCTTTTGCCCGTATAAAACGACCCAGTGATAGCCTTTCCAGTGAATGATCGCTGGTAGAGAAATTTTGTGCAAAGAGTCAAGCAGTTGCTCTGAGGCTTTGACTTGGCGAGCATTGAATCCTAAAGTTTCAGCACCCCGGCTCAACCCCAGCAGAGAAGTTCCTCGTGACCCTGTACCAACGGCTTCCCGCACCCGACTTATGGCAAAGGTGCGTCCGTAGTGTTTGGCAACAGTGGCAATGCAAGCAGCACCACAGTCTTCTTCACTGTGTTGAAGTACACTTTGGTAGCGCATTTTTCTTAAAGACCTATCCTATTTTGTTTTTGAGCTTAAAATGAACGCTTCGCTATTAAAATACAAATGAGTCTATCAACAACTAACTCAATTGGTATTATTTTGGGGAGAAACTTCGGTCGGAGGAATTGCTCCGACTGAAGTGGGTATTGAGCTTGTCCACTCGGACTACTAGGCGTTAGGCTACTGCTGCAAAGCTGTAATCTAAACGATGAAAATTATTTAGCTTGCCTAGTAGCCCCTCGTGCTTTCATTTTGTCTACTAGACTACTCGAGGAGACGGTTTGCCACCCATCCAACCGATGATCGCCCTTGCGTATATAATCTTGTTGTTCTTGCGGTGAGCCGGCGGAACCCGCCCCTGACGATATTTGTCACGTCAATGGTCAAGCTATTCGGGATAGAGCCGATGATGTTGGCGTTAGAGGGTGTGGGAATAAAGGGAGTAGAACGAATATTCAAATTTCCTCTGTCGACATTCACCCTCCTTAGAATGCCTCCCTCGACGGTAGCTGCTGCTTCGGGAGTCAACTCGGTCAACAATGGTTCCTGTTGAATAGTGTCCATCTCAATTTGTTTCAAGTTTTCTTTGGTGCTTAACATTGTCGTTTTCCTTTTCCAGAGTTATGTTGATGTGGAATTAGTGATGTCTTGTCTAACTCCATTGAAATATTCTGATATTCAATTGATAAAAGCAATAGGTTTAAAGTGATTTTCTACGCATAACTCAAGTACTTATGTTTTCATTATTTAAGGTTTTTAAATTTCAAGTTAAAGGTATTTTTGTCTTATAAATTAAAGTATTTTGACGCTCTGAAATACTCAAAGTCACCCACATTGATCCTGAAGCTATATCTTTGATTTCATCGTCACTTTTTTATCACTGCTTTTGACCAGTCACAGCATCAACGCCTGAAAAGCCTAACTGATGACCAATTACTTGATAATTGTGAAGTTTTGTAACAAGTTGCGGAATTCATAGACTTTTGATTCCGATAAGTAAGCAGAGGTTCGCAAAGAAGCTAAACGAACTTCCAAAGAGTGCAAGTTCTACCAGGGGGAATCGTTATGGAAAATCCAGGTCTTTGCTTAACACCCTTTCAGCGCAGATACCTACAGAAAAGCTTAGAAACCGACT
>NZ_DASQZC010000229.1:0-1745 GCF_035638895.1 Nostoc sp.
TGTTTTCTTGTCATTGGCAAAGCAGAAAATGGCACTTATAAAACAGTCTACGACGCAGATATTTTTGGACGCATCTATGATGCCAACAATGACTCAGTAATGCAAAACCGCACTCGCTTAGGTTCTATTGCTGAAGTACCAGCAGGCATTAGCGATTTTGAATTGAGAATTTCTGTACCTGCGAATCAGCCTACTCCGTTGAAGCTGAAGCAGTTTAAAGCAGCCGGATTTAGCGGCCAAGTGCGTAAGTAGTACCAATTTTGGATTTAAGATTTTCAAGCCAGTGCATTACAGCACTTCCGGCTATTATGCAATATAGTTTTCTCCTTGCCCGTCTCCTATCATCGCTTTCAGCTTTTAGGATGTACCTCATAGCTGCCGTAAGTGCTGTAGTAGTTAGTGTTACAGAAGCGTGGGAGCAACCCATCACTTTTCAGGAATAACTGCTGGCTACGCAAGAAGTAATCGATTACCTAATTGACATTACATATACTCATTGCGTGCATACTTGATAGTATTGACCGCACTTTATTTAAAATTCTGTTTTAGAAAGATTCTTTTCTTTTGATTATAGCTTCTATTACTTCCTTCTTTACAGAAATCATTCTACTAATAAAAGCATCATATTCTTCTTTTGGATAATATGGATTTTGCTGTGTAAAATATGTATTTTCCAAAAAGTTCAAAGCCAAAGCTGAACCAGGTTTATTTTTTTGTATCATTGAATATAGTTCTTTTAATTGAGCAAGGTGTTCAGCTAGAGACATTTCTGTAGTAGAGGAATATGTCGTTTCTACTCTACGATTTAAAATATCTTGCAAATGTTCATATTCAGCAGTGATAGTGCTAGTGTTGTGTCTAATAAATATGTGATAACGCTTAATTTTATCACTATCTTTCTTAGGCAAAAAGGGAATATATCGTGGATTATATTCTATAGTCACAACCCGAAGTAGTTTACCTTTTAGTTTTGGATATTCTGATTCTTCGTATGAAAAATCTATAACATCAAAATCTAACTGAGACGGAAGATATTTTTCAACTTTATTTTTAAATTCAGTTTTATCATTTAAGTCGGACAATCCCTTAGAGTTAAAGCTGTTATCTTCTTTTTTTTCCTCAACACCAAAAATAATTGCACCACCTGATTTATTAGCCATACCAAGAATATTCTTGGCTATTTCATCATCGGGAACAAGCTCACTTTTAAAGTCTAGATCATCATATTCTCCTGTAGGATTGCGGAGTAATTCACGCAAAGTTTCTCGACTTGGAGATTCAAAAAATCGAGCAGAATTTTCTTTCCAACTTTTATTTTGCTTGGTGTTTGAAGACATATAAAAATCGACCTTTCCAGCATAAAAATTTAATTAGAAAAATAATATTTATCAAGTTATTAGCTTGATAAATGTTCTCTCATCCTCTCTTCCAGCACATCCAATAACCCATCCACATCCTTCCCAACTTGCTCAAAACAAATCGGTGGTGCTGGTTCCGGCGCAAACTGAATTAACTTAATTTCCCCCTTCCCAATCCCAATCATCACAACCTCCACTTCTGGCTTGTGATTCTCAACAATTCCCAAAATTTCTTGCAGCCGATTATCAACTCTAATATTTAAATTCTCTATCTGCTCTTTCGGACAATAAACAAAATGCGGCGTTGGTTGCAAATCAATACCAATAGTACCTTGACTATCACCATTTGCTAACCACAATCCCCAAAACAGCGCCGCCAATTCTTGC
>NZ_DASQZC010000230.1:0-14662 GCF_035638895.1 Nostoc sp.
GTGTTTCGCGCAGTCTGTAACAGCTTCCGTCTTCCCTGTAGTAACTTCTGCCATCACGTTTCAGTGTTTCGCGCAGTCTGTAACAGCTTCCGCCTTGAAGATAGCTACGAGTATCAGATGGCTGGAGGTATTCGTAAAAGCGATCGCTGTTTGTCTTTCAGCCAAAATAAACATTTTGACTCAGACATTTAATAGAAGCGATGCCTACGGCGGTAAACTACGCTCTTAGGGACTTCCAAATAAAAAAATATCCCACTGCTCACAGTCAACAACTTCAAGCGGGATAATTTATTTCTTGGAGTTCCCTTAACTGAAATTTAAGCAGCACAAAAAATCGGGGCAGGTTTGAAACCCGCCCCGATCGCTTCTGATATACTGCGCCCAACGGCTGTAGCTACAGGCTTTAAACTATCAACTAAATGCACCATATCTTCTAAAGAAAGTGCTTGACGGGCATCAGAAACAGATTTTTCTGGTTCTGGGTGACATTCAATAATTAATCCATCTGCACCGCAAGCGATCGCAGCTCTAGCCACAGGTGCTACCAACTCCCGTTTACCGACGGCATGAGAAGGATCTACAATTACAGGCAAGTGAGTTATTTGCTTGAGTGCTGCCACTGCTCCTAAATCTAGGACGTTACGGGTGTAATCATCAAAACTGCGGATACCTCTTTCGCACAACACCACATCAGGATTGCCGTGGCTGAGGATATATTCAGCAGCCATAACAAATTCTTCAATTGTCGCTGCTAACCCACGTTTGAGCAGTATTGGTTTACCAGCTTGTCCCAAAGCTTTGAGCAAGTCGAAGTTTTGCATATTGCGGCTACCAACTTGAAGCATATCAGCATGGGCGGCGACTACTTCAATTTGAGAAATTGACATAACCTCGGTGACAACTGGCATATTGTAATGCGATCGCACCCTTGCCAAAATTTCCAATCCTTCTTCTCCCATACCCTGGAAAGCGTAGGGAGATGTGCGGGGTTTGTAGACACCGCCACGCAACCCCTGCACGGATGCAGTAGATAGCTTTTGGGCGACTATCTCCATTTGTTCTAAACTTTCAACAGTGCAGGGGCCGCCGATAATTACCAGTTCTTCGCCCCCGAAAGCGACTTTTTTTGAGATTTTAACGATTGTTTGGTGGTTTGGATGAGATTGTGCGGCAAGTTTGGCGTTAATCATGGTTTTGTTCTCCTAAAAATTGAGTATTGGGCACTATTTGCGGATAATAAAAAAGCCCGAAACCTTTGAAGAGTTCCGGGCGCGTTCTGATTCATCGACATGACGCTACTTACCCGGAATTTAGTCTGGGCCAAAAGTAAAAGCCATAAAACCAGCTATTCAAATAAGTCATGACGATGAAATTCTCCTTAAAACAACAAAAACCGCAGAGTTCGCTCTGCGGTTCACCGGGCGGTTTCCGTTAGGAAACTCAATTCACTCCCGGTGAACCACCCTAAACCAAAAATAAAAGTAGGAATTTGTGTAAAGCATTTGCGGGGCTTTTGCTGGAAAATTTAATAAATATACCTATGTAGAGTAACATTACCAGGAAGAGTAAGCCGTGTCAAGACCCCCACAAACCCTAAAAAAGCGATAGACTCAGTACAAATGTGGGAGTGAAGACTAATATTGCAAGGCGGAAGTCAAAAGTTAACACTGAGCGGCTTACCTTGACTTGTGCCGAGCGGAGCCGAGGTAGCGCAGTCGAAAGTAGTCGAAGTGTCAAAAGTCACGCATAATTGTATTCCGGGTTTTTGCGCCATTTGAAATGGTAAGTTGATTTCCCCACCCTCTGTACTAGTAATCAGGATTGAGAAGTTAAAATATAAATTCTCCTGAGTTGTCACTTTACGTTGTGAAAGCTTATTGCAGACAATTGACGATCGCCATACATTATTCTTCCCCAAGTCCTCATTGACCAGATCCACTTTTTAGAATCATTCAGTTTGATTATGCCCAGTTCCAAAATCTTAGCCCAATCTTTCGACTATTATGGAGTTTACCCCTGCCCAGTCTGTCGGATAGGTAAGATTTCTCACATGCCAATGATGGAAGCTATGGCTTGTGACTTTTGCCAAGAGATTTTTACAGTCAACTTGGAACTAGAGCAAATCAAGATGCCTTCTAGACAACCACCCTTAATTTGGCGTTGGAATGGGTTTATTTGGACAGAAGGCCAGTTGGAAGGTGTGGAATTAGGTTGGGGTTATGGACTAGCAGCAGCAATTTTTGTAATTCTTCCCACTACTCTAATTGGCATAGTAGCTTACTATTTCCCTGCTAATCTCAAAGAACCCATTACCTGGACGCCATATATTTGGACGATATTAACTTTTTTGTCACATTTATCAATTATTGTTTGGATTGTGATTGAAATTTATCAGATTCCAGTTGCAGCATATTTGAGAGCGATCGCTCGATGGAGAAATGGGGAGATGGGGAGATGAGGGAGCAGGGGAGGCAGGGGGAGCAAGGCAGAAGAATTAATTAACCAATTCCCAATCCCCAGTCCCCAATACCCCATGATAAATAACAAATGATGCAGCGAATAAATGGCTCCATCACTCATAATTAAGTTGATTGTCCACCAAAATATCGTATGAGCGATCTGGAGCACTATTATAGAGTTTTGGAATTAGAGCCTGGGGCAACACTTGAAGAAGTGAACCAGGCTTACAAAGATTTAGTCTTTGTTTGGCATCCCGATCGCATTCCCAAAGACAATCTCCGTTTACAGCAAAAAGCACAAGACAAGCTGAAAGCCATAAATGAAGCTCGTGAAAAGTTGCGCTCTCTAAAAACCAAACATCAAACCACACATCACTCACCACCACCTCAACAGGAAAAACGATCTCAAACAACCCAGAAACCATACTCACCGCCACCTCAACAGGAAAAACCATCTCAAACAACCCACAAACCACCAAAGCAAAACTCAGACTTGAGTGGCAAAGACTACAGTCGGGCAAATTTGAGCAATAAAGACTTATCTGGCAGAAATCTAAGTTATGCCAATTTGAGCGGTGCTAATCTCAGCGATACTTTTATGCACAAAGTCAACCTTAGAGGGGCGGATTTATCTGAAGCAAATTTATTTCGAGCAAACCTACTTTTAGCGGATCTCAGGGAGGCGAATTTACGCGCTGCTAATTTGATTGGAGCGGATCTCAGTGGGGCCGACTTGCGAGGAGCCGACTTAACAGGAGCGCGGATTCGCTCTGGTGAACGCCTTCTGGTTAAACTAGTTGGTACTAACTTAGCAGGGGCAATTATGCCTGATGGTTCAATTTTTCAATAGCTGAGGCTGCCCTATGACACAGAGTATATGAATTACTCAAATGAAAAAGCAATCAAGCAATTCTTGTTTGGATGCAACAGATGGTAAGGGCACAGCATTGCTGTGCCCTTACAAGTTAAGTGACTTGCGGTACTAGCTTTATCCATCTCTACAACCTGCCTGTAAAATTGAATATGATACATCAAGGCGTTGAGGCACTGTGAACTTTTTTATCGGTTGTGCTGTTTGGGCATATAAAGGTTGGGCGGGCAAACTCTATCCCCAAGGCACTCGCACTGCCGATTTTCTGCATCTCTACAGTCGTCGCTTCACCACTGTGGAAGGTAACACCACCTTTTATGCCGTGCCTAACCAAGAAACTGTAACCCGTTGGGCTGCCGAAACACCAGCAGGTTTTGAATTTTGTCTAAAATTACCGCGAGATATTACCCATCAAGGATTGCTGAAACCTTATATTCCGGCTGCATTAAAATTTCTGGAAGGGATGCGTCCTTTAGGTAAGCGTCTTGGCCCAATATTTGCCCAATTACCACCCAGTTATGCACCTACATTGCTTGACGATTTGACCAACTTTCTGGAAGCTTGGCCACGTACAGAAGCACCCCTAGCGTTAGAAGTTCGGCATCCCGACTGGTTCAGGGAACCCCATGCTACTAATTTGACGACACTTTTAGAAAAGCTAGGTGTGGGAAGGGTACTGTTAGACTCGCGCCCCATTTACACTGGAGATGATGACCCTCAGTTGCAATCAGAACGACGTAAACCCAAATTACCGTTGCAATTGAGTGTGACAGCACCTTTTACTCTGATTCGATTTATTTCGCATCCAAATTTATCCGTGAATCAGCCGTTTATGGAAGAGTGGGTGAGACAGATTCAGCAATGGTTGCAAATGGGAGTGCGAATTTATTTCTTTGTCCATTGTCCAATAGAAGCGCGATCGCCCAGCACAGCCCGTCACTTCCAACAGCTATTGGAACAGAGTCACACACCAGTTCCACCCCTACCTTGGAATAACCTTGAGCATCCCCCCAATCAACTTAGTTTATGGTCTTGAAAGGCAGGACGTAAGGAGTAGGGGAACTAAGCCCACAGAATGAGATTTTTAATTTTTTAACTTTTACGAAATATCTCATGTTTAGTAATTAAAAAAGAGCGATCATTAGTGTTACGATACTCTATTGTTAAAGCTTGATATTCCTTTTTGCTTGCCAAAAGGGATAATAGCCCACTTTGTAAAATGGCAATGAGGCTTTAGGTGATACATAAATATATTTAACAGAAAAGTATTTAATTTTCATGTAAATGTGATTTAAGCGAATTTTTTGAGGCAGTTACACCAAAGGAGGTTGAAATGAGTCGTCTTCTTTATGAAAATTCAGTCTCTTACAAAGGATATCTCATCATTCCTTTTGTTTTTGGAAAACTTGATAATTACGAGATTTATTCGTATAAATTGCTATCGGATGTTGGACACACCAGCCAATTTGATAAAGCAGAAAATCCAGCAGGAATCTATGGAAGTAACGTTAGTAATATCATTGATATTGCTAAAGAACATATTGATCAAAATTCCAAGTTTGTTAGCCGGAAGGATAATTTTAAGTCTCGCTACATTTACCGAAATAATTTGATAATTATTTCCCAAGAAGGTGACAAATATTTTTATGACCATTATCCACCAGAGTTATTGAATAATATTGCAGCTCCAAAATTATTCAAATCAGAATATGAATGTCTGAGTTGGATTAAGCAAGGGCTTAATGGGGAACATGTGCGGCAAAGAGCTATTTGAATAAGGCAGGAGTTAGTCCTTAAAACAAGCTTAATTCTGGTTTTAATAACTAACTTCTGTACCTAACTAAGTTAAAATATGTTATGGATTTTCCATTTGTGCCAGAAGTAGCACGAGCCGAAGTGATTTGCTCCACACGTTGGCAATTAAGTATTTATGCTGCTGCGATCGCTATCTCAATTGCACTTGGTTAACCTTGGTTTTTGCTCTAATGAACTGGGATATTGTAGCTAAATTAGGACGGTTGGGAGTATAAGCGATCGGGGGGCATTGAATATTCCTTTCTTCCACTCCCCCTACTCCCTACTCTCCACTCCCTATTCCCTTTAATTTTTATTTGCTCTAGACTCGACCTGAATGCACCTTTATCAGATCATGAAGAATGATTAAGAAAAACGAGTATAGACAAATATGATAAAAATGCTAGCTGAAAACTTGATTGGAATTGAGACAAAATTACAAATTAATTGGGTTTGGCTAAATGCCAGCTTCCAGTTTGCTACTTGGGCACTCTTCTCACTTTTACTAGCTGAGGTCTTGAGAGACAGTTACCATGCTTTGTGTCACCAAGTCAATTGGCTTGCTAAATGGCACAACAAGCACCACATGGCTTATCGCCGTGATCTATCCATAGTTTCCCTGAAAGTTTACCAAGAATCCCAACTCTATCACGACATTTTAGAATCGAGTCTACTGCTAGTGGTATTGGTAGTCATTGCCTTAATTGTCCAGCAAATGGGGTTATGGCTGGGAGTAGCTTATGGTTGCACCTTCTTGTATGGCGCGTCTGTACGATATTTCCAGGGAAAAATTGATACAGACTACAACCACCTACCCGGCCCTTTAGAGACAATACCATCCCTTTGGTGGGTGAATCGGTCTTACCATTGGCGGCATCATTTTGATGATGTCAACGCTTACTACAGTGGTGTCTTTCCCCTAGTGGATAAAATTCTTGGTACAGGGCTGTCTCTCAAGGGTAAAACCATCGCTTTAACCGGAGCATCAGGAGCGTTGGGACAAGCATTAGCGGCTGAACTTGTAAAGAATAATGCTAAAGTTGTCGCATTAACCACTAATCCAGAAAAATTAGTAGAGCAAGTTGGGGTGAAGGTAGTTCCTTGGCAGTTGGGTAATGAAGCCAATTTGAGAGATAGTTTAGAGAAAGTAGATATTTTAATTATCAACCACGGAATCAATGTCTACGCCAGCCGCACATCAGAGGCGATCAACACCTCTTATGAGGTGAATACCTTTTCAGCGTTGCGGTTGATGGATATATTTTTGACAACTGTAACAGGGCCACAAGCAAAAGCAACCAAGGAAATCTGGGTAAACACTTCTGAGGCTGAGGTTTCTCCAGCCCTGAGCCCGCTTTATGAACTCAGCAAGCGATCGCTAGGAGATATTGTTACCCTCAAGCGATTAGACGGGGATTGTGTAATTCGCAAGTTAATTCTTGGCCCGTTTAAGAGTCAACTGAATCCTTATGGAGTTATGTCTGCACAGCAAGTAGCTCGTGCTATCTTATTTTTCGCTCGGCGAGACTTCCGAAATATTATTGTGGCAATAAATCCTCTCACCTATCTGCTGTTTCCCTTAAAGGAAACCAGTGCGTCGCTATACTATCGAGTCTTCAGCCGGACAGCGAAAAGTGAACAGGAGTTACGCAAACAATAGCCGAAACCCTGATTTTCAGGTAGGGGCAGTTTATGAATTGCCCCTACAGGGTGTAGTTTGCGTATGCGTAGCCCGCCGCAGGCGATCGCTCCGAGTAAGTGCTGATTATTTGATGTTGAAAAAAGCCTATGCTTATGCACTTTTAAAATCGAAAGTCTCTTCTACTTCAGATTTTGAACAATTATTACCTTAATATAAAACACTGACCGAGTAGGAACGAATTGTCGGGTCTACAGTTAAGATTGTTAATTTATGTTGTAAAGCTTGACAAATCAACATCCTATCAAAAGGATCGCGATGTAATAATGGTAAATTCAAGAGTTGAGCAACACTTTCTTCATCTAGGTTGAGACTACTGATTAAATGCTGTTGACGCTGTTTAGGAAGGTAGATTTCAGGTGATTCTGGTAATGGTAATTTACCTAGCTGATATTTAACAGTTGCTTCCCAAATTGAAACACAACTTAAATATACGTCGTTATTTAAATCACGAATGCTATTTTGTAAATGAATTGGTAATTTTTGATCGCCACTAATAAACCATAAAAATATATGAGTATCTAATAATAGTTTCATTTCCCCTCAAAACTATTCAAAATCTCTTCAGGTAAGGGACTATCAAAATCATCTGGAACAATGAACTCACCAGCACATAAGCCATAAGGTCTAATTTGTTGAGAGGTGGCTGAAACTGGTTTAATTTCTGCAATAGGTTTACCTGCTTGCATGATAATAATACTTTCCCCTGCTGCTACTTGTTGAAGGTAGCTAGTTAGATTTCGCTGGATTTCATCAAGTGTTACGCTTAACATGAGATGTATCTGTAGGAATATTTAAATTATAGACTTTAATGTTTATCCTGATTTAACTTATCAAAAATTAGCACAAAATTTTAATTTACATTTAGGAACAACAGATGGAAGTTTAAGAAGAGCCTTGAAAGACATGAATCAAACTGAATATGAAACACAATTTCTCCTCCATTACGCTAATAAATTTAATATGGCTAATGAAAATATACCTGTACTCATACCTCAAGCTTGGATACAGTGGCATTCACAATCAAAAAAGTATTTAAGTCCTACCTCATCTCTGAATATTAAGGATATTTATAGGGTTGACTTTGTAGCTTTCTAGAAAAATAAAAGATTTGCTATTTTTATTGACGATATTAGTCATTATGCTACTCGTAAGCACGATCAAGAAACCTGGTTAGCTAGTGAAGAAGAATATTATAAAAATATACAGCAAGATAGAAGATTGATTAAAGAAGGATGGTTTGTAATTAGATTTAGTAATTGGGAAATCAAACAAAAATAATTACTTGATAAAGCTATGATTGATTTACAAGAAATAATAGTCTTTTCTTGATGTTTTACTCTTCTTCCTTCGTACCTTCATAGTTCGTTGAATCAATTCATAACGCCGAACAAGAAAGAAAAGATAAGCTTTGGGTCATCCACAAAAAATCAACTAATTATTCATCAAGTTCCCGATGTTTAAGAATTGAGATACTCAACTTTAAACTTAAGTCGTAATATAATGCAAAAAATTTACACCGATGCAAAACCAGTAAACTGTCTCACATGAGGCGATCTAAAACCTAAAACAATATCTGTTTTCGGCACACCTAATTCTACTAATTCATTAGCTACACCTTCCTCTGTAAAATCGCACTGAATCCAGATTTTTCCATTGATAATATCTATATGAATCACCGAACCATAAGTCCGTTTTTCACCTTCCCAACCTAGATGAATTACTAAATAGTGATTTTTTTGATTATCAAATATTAACTGTATTTCCGTTCCCTTGGCTAAATGACTTTCTGTATGTCTTGCTAATACTGTCTGTACTAATTCAGGATAATTCATTCCTTCCATAAAATAATCTCCTGTTTGCTACTTTCAAATATCAATAATTTTAATTTATGTTCAGCAATTATTTCTTGAATCACAGGTATCAGAAAAAAAGCTGTATATATTTCATAACTAATTGCTAAATATAAAATACGATCGGGTTCTTCTTTTCTTAAAATAGAACGGTAATTAAGTGTTTGTCCTAAAGCTGTATGAAATTCACTAATCGCTGATTTTCCTAAAAAAGATTTTATTTCAACTGCTATTTTTTCTCCTTCTTTTTCTGCTCCTAAAACTCTTTCTGCTCCTAAATCAAGACGAAATTCTATAGTATCTACTAGAAATATTAAAGGATCATCAGTAATTAACCAACCATCTTTCTCTAAAGCTAACTTAACAGCATTATGAAAAAAATCTTTTGCTGACATAGAAACTTACAATAACACCCTCTATGCTATTATATTTTGTCTGTGCGTCTGCATCTCTGCGAGAGAAACACAAAAAAAGGGATAAGCTCAAAAGCCTATCCCCAAAAAATTAACTAATCAATGTATCAAGTTCCACTTGTCCAAGAATTGATGTACTCAATTTGATCGGGTGTTAGGCTATCAATCGTAATACCAATAGCTTGCAACTTCAAACGAGCAATTTCTTGATCGACTTCAACAGGAATTGAATGCAAACCAGGTTGCAACTTACCTTTATTCTTCACCAGGAATTCACAAGCCAAAGCTTGGTTTGCAAAACTCATATCCATAACTGCGCTGGGGTGTCCTTCAGCCGCAGCTAGGTTAATCAAGCGTCCTTGTCCGAGAACGACAACTGATTTACCATTTTTCAACTTGTACTCTTCGGTGAAAGGACGAACTTCTTTGATTTCCTTAGCTTGTGCAGCCAAGTATTTCAAATCAAGTTCCAAGTCAAAGTGACCTGAGTTACAAACGATCGCACCGTCTTTCATGACATCGAAGTGTTCACCACGAACGACGTGCTTGTTACCAGTGACAGTGATAAATATATCACCTTGAGGTGCAGCTTCAGCCATTGGCAAAACGCGGAAGCCATCCATTACGGCTTCAATTGCCTTGATCGGGTCGATTTCAGTAACGATGACGTTAGCACCCATGCCACGGGCGCGGAGGGCTGTACCTTTACCACACCAGCCATAACCGACGACGACAATGTTTTTACCAGCCAACAAAATATTTGTGGCGCGGATAATGCCATCTAGGGTTGATTGCCCAGTACCATAGCGATTATCAAAGAAGTGCTTGGTATCGGCATCGTTGACGTTGACTGCGGGGAAGGTGAGTACGCCTTCTCTAAACATGGCGCGTAACCGCACGATACCGGTGGTGGTTTCTTCGGTGCTACCAATCAAATCAGCGATTTGGTGTTGGCGTTGTTGTATCAGAGTTGCAACCACATCGCTACCGTCATCAACAATAATGTTGGGGCGATGATCTAAAGCTATTTGAACGTGGCGGTTATAAGTTTCGTTATCTTCGCCTTTTTGAGCAAAGACGGGAATTTCATGATCCAAGACGAGGCTAGCGGCTACGTCATCTTGCGTTGATAAGGGATTGCTAGCAATTAAAAGCGCATCTGCACCACCGGCTTTCAGAGCGATCGCCAAATGTGCTGTTTCTGTTGTAATGTGGGCGCAAGCTACAAGGCGTAAACCAGCGAAGGGTTTTTCGATAGCAAAGCGATCGCGGATTTGCCGCAAAACGGGCATTTCGCGTCCAGCCCATTCAATACGCTGTCTTCCCAAGGCAGCTAGGCCGAGGTCTTTAACCTCGTGCTTTAATCGGGGAGAAGTTGCGGTCATCAAAAGTTACCTCAAAAAATAAAAAAAGCTACGTAAATTTTACGCACTCTACTAGGTTATTCTACGACTGGCGATTTTTGCTTGTATGAAAGCAAATCACTAGTCAATAGTCTTCAAGACTAGCTTGACGTTTGATCAGCATAATGTCAACTTCATCCCCAGGTTCTTCCTTTTTGTTTTATCTTTGGAAAAAGTAAGACTTTTTAACCCTTAGATGCTGATTTTAAGTACATCGTCATCTGTCTAAGGTGCGATCGCCTCGCAGCCTAACAAGTCGATGAAGTGGACGGGTCAATTTAATTTCACGACAATTAGGCTTTTTTAAATACTCCTTAACCTGAGTTTCGGGATAAGAAATCCTCAAAACCTTTGATTTTTCGTTGTTCGGTCTGAAGCTCTGTTTTCATCTGTTATCAATAAGGCATATTGTTGATATTAATCTCATTTGTGAATCTTATTATCGCTTCTTTTATCACTTAGGATTTTGCTCAATCTTTACAGAGTAAGCTTTTTAGCTTCTGGCTTAACCTGAACTCAGATTCCTTACTTTTTTCGGTATGCAGTAAGTAAGCAGTTAGTGTTATGTTTACTTCGTAATTAAAAAAAACAATTGTTATGGTACTTCCTACGGATACTTTTAGTGATGACAATCTAGTTGGTAGTTTTGAGGACAATATTTCTTTTGATAGCGTAATAGATGATACCTTTTTTGGAGGCATTAATACTGACTTGGTTGATTATAATAATTTGACAACTGCAACTACTCCCGAAGCCGTTGATGTTGCTGATGAAGAGTTTTACCTGCTTCAAAACAGTGATGTACTTCCTACGAATACTTTTGGTTATGACAATCTAGTTGGTAGTTTTGAAAACAATATTTCTTTTGATGCTGTAAGTGATGATACCTTTTTTGGGGACATTAATACTGACTTGGCTGATTATAATAATTTGACAACTGCAACTACTCCCGAAGCCGTTGATGTTGTTGATGAAGAGTTTTACCTGCTTCAAAACAGTGATGTACTTCCTACGGATACTTTTGGTTATAACAATCTAGTTGGTAGTTTTGAGAACAATATTTCTTTTGATAGTGTAAGTGATGACACTTTGATTGAAATTATTGATATTAACTTACCAACTGCAATCACTCTCGTCGAAGGCGTTGGTGTTGTTGATGAAGAGTTTTACCTGCTTCAAAACAGTGATGTAGTGCAAGCTGTAATACAGGGAAGCATTTCTTCGGGTAGTCAACACTTTGCATTATTTGGTCAATTTGAGAGACGTGATCCAAACAATTTATTTGACACAAATTTTTATCTAACCAATAATCCTGATGTAAAACAGGCTGTAGATCAAGGCTTTACTACTGCTGCACAGCACTATTTCACCTTTGGTGGATTTGAAGGACGTGATCCATCTGCATCTTTTGATAGTTCATCTTATTTGGAAATCAATACTGATGTAGCTGCGGCTGGAATTAACCCGCTATCACACTATCTAATCTTTGGTATGAACGAAGGACGTCCCTTGTGACAGGGGGGTTATTTTCGGTTCTTAGGTGCGATCGCTTTTAAATTCACCCCAGGATGACAAATAAGCCGGGTGAATTTTGTAAATAGGCAAAATAGCCAAGTTAGGAAGTTAAAGGCAGTGTAGGGGATTATGGCAGGGCTTTGCAGTGCGTAGCTTGCCGCCGTAGGCATCGCCCCACTGCCCAATACCTAACACTCAATACCCGGTAGCAGGGTTTCATAATTAAATATCTAAGTTAGAAAGCCATAGGGATATGTTGATCACACACACAACCCATATATATCAAACTTTCACCATCTCAAAGCAAAACCTCAACTTTAGATAGGTACATCTACCCAAAGTAATTACGCAGGATAGTTGAAGTAGTGATTAATAGATTTTACTCCAGGAGGTGTTTGAGTGCGCTTTCAATTTTTGGCGTTGGCTTTGCCCGCCGTAGGCATCGCGGTTTGATTATTCGTGTATGGATTAAAACACAGCCCCTCAAGCAATGGGATGTAGCACGAGAGTTTCGCCGCCGCCTGAAAGTTGCCCTAGACGAAGCTGGAATTTCCATTTCTGTGCCTCAACAAGCAATTTGGGTCAATGATGAGCAATCGTTAAATTTTCAGGGTAATGGCAAAGCTAATTAGAAACAGGGCTTACGCACTCAAAACCTGAAACCTCGTTCGCGTAGCGTGCGCGAAGCACACTCCCCCCTAACTAAAAAGGGGGGATCTTTTAGGGACTTCCAACTAAAAAAATATCCCATCCCTGCGGGACGCTACGCGTAGCTTGCTTCCCCAAAGGGGTAAGCATTTAGGGCAGGGAGCAGGGAGCAGGGGGAAGAAACTAATCGTGTTGAGTCCAGAAATTGGGATAATTTATTTTTTGGAGTTCCCTTATGGGTAAGTTTTATAGAAATTTGGTCAAAACAATGGCATTGTAGGTCAAAGTGTGGGGCAGCTTTAGAAAACTTGTGTGTATACCATAGATGCAAAGCAGGGTGATAATCTCTGAGGGAACTGGGGACAGCGCTCTTTGGCGAGCTGTTGCTTTCAACGTTATCAGCAAAGACTAATGTGATGTCCATAACATCCTCTAACTCTGATACGATTTTCTGTAATTTCCTGCTTGCTAAAAAAATTAGTCGAATAGAAATTAAGTACTTACATAAGGAAAAGTGAAATGGGACTGAGTGAGGGACTTTTGAACCCGACCAAAAAGGCTATGGTCATCAATGACTGTTGCAACATGATAGAAGGACAGCTTGCATCCAAGTCAGGCATGAGTGGTATGGCTTTAAAAACTGCCTTTGCCGCCTTGAAAGGGGTTAAGCCAGGGTATATCCCCTACGTGGTTGAGCAGATTTTACCGCAGTGCTTCACAGCACTTGATCCCATCTGGAGTGAAGGCGTACAGAAAGGCAATCCGATTGAATACCTGAATGCGAATCGCTCTCAGACGGCAGACGCACTACTCGGTGTCACCGATGCTAGAGTTAAGAACGCCAAGCGCCAAATTGTGCGAGGAACCTATGAAAAATTTCGCGGTTCAGCCAAAAAGCACGTAGAAGAAGCAGTGCCAGACTTAGCCAAAGTAATCGATAACTACACTAAGTCCTGAGCCAGAAGGGAAGAATCAGAATAAACGTATGCCACCGTTGATGCGTCGGTGGCTGGCATACGGAGAAAAGATTACACTTGTAAGGTCAAGGTGTTTGTCCAGGGTCTTGGGTTATACATATATCTACTAAATTTCCTGATATTTACCGAGTCAGCTTGAAAGAGCAAATAATCAGAAACTATCTGAATTATTGTTTGAATAAACTTTCAATTTATGAAAAAAGTTACCGTTTATCGATACCGCACTTATGGACTAATTGGGTTAATATCTTTAACTGCCGTATTAAGTACAAATACATCTGCCCTAACACAGTTGGCGGACGATTTCCCAATTGAGCAAACTCCCATTCGTGCTTCTAACTTAATCTGGCCGACTCAAGGGTTTATTTCTCAAGGCTTCCGCAAATATCAACATGAAGGAATTGATGTTGCAGGGGCATCTGGAACTCCTATTGTTGCTGCTGCATCTGGTACAGTCATCAAAGCAGGTTGGGATAATTGGGGATTAGGCAATGCTATAACTATTAAACATATTGACGGCAGTATCAGTGTTTATGGTCACAATCGCCGTTTGTTGGTGAGCAAGGATCAACAGGTCATTCAAGGTCAAATTATTGCTGAGATGGGATCTACAGGCAATAGTACAGCGCCTCATCTGCACTTTGAAGTTCATCCCAATGGTCGAATAGCAGTTGACCCCCTTCGTCTGTTAACATCTTTAACTGCAAGTGTTGCTTCTGGTTCTAAAGTTCAGCAAGTGGATAACCAAAACTACCCAGTCTCAACACCCCCACTAGTAAAACAAGTTTCACCTTCACAGCCAATTCCAATAGGTTTTGCACCTGTTAGTACTGATACTAAATGCAATGGAGTTACCATCATTGAGGGTGAGACTGCAAGTATTCGTGTAAAAGTCTGTGAAGAAAATGGTCAGTTATTTTATATTGGGCAGTTGAAACAAGACCCAAACAAGCCTATAAAAATCGCAGCTTTAAATATTGGCAAAGGTAAATATCGAGCAGATAATGGTAGTTTTTATTATTTAGTTAGC
>NZ_DASQZC010000231.1:0-2469 GCF_035638895.1 Nostoc sp.
ATAAATTCCCGCACCCAAAATGTCACCCACTCCGTAAATCACTAGAGTTGGTAATCCAAAAACTCGCTTGAGTGAATCTGCTTCTAGTTCATTTGTTTTCATACAACCCCTGAGAGTTTTTTATTCAAATACTAACTTTTAGGTTGAGTCGATGGGGGATATTATTCCCCGCACCTCTCAGTTAGATCCGTACGTGTGACTTTCGCCACATACGGCTCCCGATGTTCTTGGCTTTCGCTTTTGCTCATGTGTTTGTAATCGTGGCAACTCTCATGAATTGCTTCCAGATTATTTCTCTTCCAGTTGGCATGATCTCCGTCGATGTGATGCAGGTGAACCCGTTCCTCATCGATGAACTTTAGACCGCAGGAAGCACATCTATGGTTTTGCTTCTTAAGAGTTTTAGAGGTTTCGCCATCATAAAGTTTACTGTTACGTTCGCTCCAGTAGGCTGTATCTCCGTCATAGGGGGACTTTGTTCCTTTGACCATGACGTGTTTGTTTTCGGAGTAAGAAACTGCTGGAAATGCTTTGTCTAGTAATTTCTTGCTAGAGTCGCGGTTTTTCTTGGTTTCCTTGTTGAATACCGTGTAAGCTCTTGTTTCGATGTGGTATAACGAGTTTTTTGACCCGTCCATCTTGCAGAACTTATGGTAGTTTCTCCAGCCTCTAACTACCGGGGCTAATTTCATAGCCTTTGTAGTAGCACCATAGTTCGAGTTATTGACGATGTGTTTTACTTTCTTACGGAGCGCTTTGAAGTTATCCGTTGAAGGAGTGCTTTTAAACTTTCCGTTTTTCTGGACTTTGAAATGCCAGCCGAGGAAGTCAAACCCGTCTGTCGCGGCGGTAACTTTGGTTTTCTTTTGGCTTACATTCATTCCGCGTTTGCGGAGGAACTCGCTGATTCTTTCAAGTATCTTTATCGCATCATCTTTAGGTCGGAGTATAATAACCATGTCGTCCGCGTATCGGACTGATGGTTCTTTGATTCTTCCTTGGTTGTCCTTGGGTTGATGAATACTCTCAATTCCATTGAGTGCGATGTTTGCTAATAATGGGCTGACCACTCCCCCTTGAGGTGTACCCTGTTCGGGGAATTCTGGGTTTACTCCTGCCTTGAGGCATCGAAAGATACCAAGTTTTAAGCCTTTGGGGGCGATGAGTTCGTCCATTATTGTTGAGTGGTTAATCCTGTCGAAGCACTTTTCAATATCGAGTTCTATAACTCGTTTCTCTGTTCCGTTGCAGGAAGAGCGTAGGTTATTGTAGATGTACCGTTGTGCATCGTGGGCAGAGCGCCCAGTTCTGAACCCGTAACTCCTAGCGTGGAAGGTGGCTTCGTGGGCGGCTTCCAGAGCATATTTTGCTAGGCATTGCCAAGCTCTATCCGCTATGGTGGGTATTTTAAGCATTCTGGTCGTCCCGTCCTTTTTGGGGATGGGTATTTCTCGTAAGCCTTGATGTTTCCAATTTCCGCTATTAACTCTTAACCATTCTTCTAAGTAGAAGCGTTCGCTAAAAGTAAGGGATTTCTTACCATCAATACCAGCCGTCTTTTTACCAGCGTTTAGCTGAGATACTTGTCTTATTGCAAGAAATCGAGCCGAGGTAGATTTTAGAATAAGCTTTTGTAGTGACCTAGCTTTCCGCTTGTCTCCAACTTGAACAGCTTTGTACACGCGCTTTTGAAGGCGGAATAGGTTGCGCCGGAATTTCTTCCAGGGTAACGTTAACCATGATTCACTAGTTTTGTAACTGTGCCTAATCATACTCTTCTCTGGTTTGTGTATTCTGAACACCTCAGACCAATTACGGTCTGTCCTACCCGACTCGTGAGAGTTCCGCTTCTCGTCTAGCCTACCTGGGGTTCGACTGCCCCAGGACTCACAAATCGTTTTTATTCGTTCCCTCGGAGAGATTGATTGTTCCGTTAGATGTAGCCACTTTGACCATTGGATTCCCTGGACTCTTGCCGTTATTGACGTCATTACGGCGGGAATTAGCTCCAATGAAGTCAGGGATTTTAATGTTGCGCCCTGCTTTACAATAGGTCACTTTTTGAGGCTCTGTTTCATCATAGGAACTCCCTATTAGCGCCAGTGTCAACCCGCAACGGTCGTCTGATTGCGCCCTGTTCCCAGCTTCACCCTCCAGAAACCGAGTCTGGTCAGTGTGGGCAGATGAGGAGTCAATTCTGAGTCTGAATGACAGGACTTGCACCTGTATCAATCCGAGAGTTCAGCCTTTATTGACAGTAATCTGCTGTCGGGCTGGATTAGCTATTTACGGGCTGGATACCGTGATTCACTAATCAACGAATCGCACAATGTCTTTGTACCAAGGACGGTATGCTTTTAGTTGGGTTAACGTTGCTTGCTGGCTAAACCTATTAGGTTTATCTTTTAGCTCTGGGATATGGCAAACAACTAGAGAACATCTATCTATAGAACAACGATTTTGCTCATA
>NZ_DASQZC010000232.1:0-2493 GCF_035638895.1 Nostoc sp.
CAGTCACTAAGTTTAATTGAGGCGGCGGGACGCAATTTAAGTATAAATGTCGAACCTACCCGCCATACTTTGGCGTTGAAGCAGTGGTTACAAGAAAAGCAATATCCCTCAACGCTAGATAAACCACCCCCAGCACCATTACCAGAAAACCTCTGGGGCGAACAATGGCGTTTTGCAAGTTTACCTGCTAGTGATGTGGAAACGATATTTAGCGATCGCCCCATTCCCATTTTGCACATCGCAGAACATCTTAAACCCATCAATTTGGGTTTAGCGTCAACAGTACCCGTCCCTGGTGTGGTAATTTATGGTGGACGGCAATCGATGCGGCTAGCGCGGTGGTTGCAGCAAGCCCGTCCCGTAGGCTTGAATTATATATCTGGCGCACCAGACGGCTTAATATTAGAAGCTGGCTTGGTGGATAGATGGATTGTTGCCACTTTTGAAGATCCAGAAGTTACAACAGCAGCCCAAACATTTGAACAACGAAAAAAGCATTGCCGAGGATTGCATTTTTTGTTAGTTCAACCTGATGATTCCGGGATGACTTATAGCGGCTTTTGGTTATTGCGGACAGAAGATTGATATTGATTGCCAAAAATATTTGTCCGCTTAATCTCTATAGCTAAAAAAATAGATTAAAGCGATGTCTGACTGCAAGGCACTATGTGTCTAGCTTTACTGTAATTTGCCTATCTATATAGGTTAGGCGCATAGGTTTAGCAAATTTTAGTATGATGATAAAATCATACTAAATAGTAATACTAAAAATTAATTATAGATGCTCAAAGTCACAACTACCTTAGAAGAAGACATTCTGTTATTTATAGATCAGTATGCACAGGGAAATCGTAGTGCATACATTAATACACTGCTGGCAGAACACCGCCGCCAAATTTTGGCAGCAGAAATGATTGCAGCCCTCAAGCAGGATGCTCAAGATCCAGAATATCAAGCTGAAATTGCTGCCTGGGACAGCCTTGCTGGAGATGGCATAAATGCCAGGAAGTAATTTAACTTTTCGGCGAGGAGAAATACGTTATTTGCGTGTATGAATTATTTATAGTATATTTATGTACTAAAAGTTATCGAAGTAACAACAAATATTTTTTGTATTTCATATTACTGATTAATTTAATATTTATCCAGTCTTTGGTTAGAGGTATAGTGAAATCTCACTGATTATTATTGAGATTGAAAGAATAACTTGAACTTGGAATTCTATCTAGGAGTTCCCAAACGCAACGCTAACAAAGCTGTTTTTGTGGCAAGTATACTACATACAAATAAATTATCGTTTAGCCGCGCTAGTTCAACTTAATTCTTTAATTCTTTAGAGAGTGCAATATGCAAAAACCAAACGACCAAAAAGACTATTTCGTTAAGTACCTTTCCCTTGCTCCTGTTCTTGCCGTTGTTTCTGTATCAGTTGCCTTCTCTACCTGGGCGATTTTTAATTATTTTTTACCTGATCTTCTTTTTCATCCTATGCCATGACATGAGCGGTGATGATTTAAAAGCGTTATCATCACTATTTCATTGTTAGTAATATTGTTGTTGACACTAAAAAGCGCCCTCCCAATTTGGGAGAGCGCTTTATTATTTAGCTAAACTTCAGAATTAACCGTTGATAGCAGGAGCGCTTATTGCGACAGGAGCAACATCTAAAGCCGCCAAATCTAAGGGAAAGTTGTGAGCGTTACGCTCGTGCATTACTTCTATACCCAAGTTAGCCCGGTTGATTACATCAGCCCAAGTGCTGATAACGCGACCGCTTGAATCAATGATTGATTGGTTAAAGTTGAAACCGTTCAAGTTGAACGCCATTGTGCTTACACCCAAGGCGGTAAACCAGATTCCGATTACAGGCCATGCTGCGAGAAAGAAGTGCAGTGAACGGCTGTTGTTGAAAGAAGCGTATTGGAAGATTAGACGACCGAAGTAGCCGTGGGCTGCAACAATGTTGTAGGTTTCTTCTTCTTGACCGAATTTGTAACCGTAGTTTTGTGACTCGGTTTCGGTTGTTTCACGAACTAGTGAAGATGTAACTAGACTTCCGTGCATTGCAGAGAACAAGCTTCCGCCGAATACACCGGCAACACCTAATTGGTGGAAGGGGTGCATCAAGATGTTGTGTTCTGCTTGGAACACGATCATGAAGTTGAAGGTTCCGCTTATACCCAAAGGCATACCATCAGAGAATGATCCTTGTCCGATGGGGTATACCAAGAATACTGCGGTTGCTGCTGCTACTGGAGCAGAATATGCGATCGCAATCCAAGGACGCATACCTAAGCGGTAGGATAGTTCCCATTCACGACCCAAGTAGCAGAATACGCCAATCAAGAAGTGGAATACTACCAATTGGTAAGGGCCACCGTTGTACAACCACTCATCTAAAGATGCTGCTTCCCAAATTGGGTAGAAGTGCAAGCCGATGGCGTTGGAGGAAGGTACTACTGCACCAGAGATGATGTTGTTTCCGTAGATTAA
>NZ_DASQZC010000233.1:0-8728 GCF_035638895.1 Nostoc sp.
TTAAGTTGACACGTATGGGCAATGCCATGCCCTTACTTTGTTGCACTATCCTACCTACCTATTTTCTTGCAGGTGTAGTATTCTCTAGAGGTAGCCGAGTGCCTCCTCCTGTAGGTGAAGGATTGTTCTCAGGTAGACTATCGCCTCCTGCTGTAGGGGAAGTATTGCCTTGAGGGGCTGATGCACCGGAATTATTAGGCAAATTATTATATCTCCGCGCAACCTGGCCAAATTGATATTTTGTGATGGCGCTAGCAGTGTTAAAGTGCTTTCTGATGGTTGGTAATCCTCGATTCGCTACTGCTACAAGGTCGGGGTTTTGTCCAAGCGCGGCTTCGCGTTGAAAAAGGGCTGCGTTCTCTAGATGAGCATTTACACCGCCCTCATCCATATATGCTTGCTCAAAGCGATCGCCCTTTAACTGAGACAGTCGCGCCAGTGATGCTTGAAATTTTGGCGCAGGAGTGGTGGGAGGAGTTACACCCAATCGTGAACCAATCCGTGTCAAGTCATTTTTCAACTGTGTTTGCTCTTGAATCTCTGCTGTGGCAAATTGTTTAACTTGAGGATTAGCCGAACGCTGCAATGCTAATTCCCCCAGCGCGATGTTACCTAAGCCTGCTTGGCCTGCATCTATAATGAACTGCCGATCAATTTCGTTAACTTGGGTATTTTGGGTTGGGGTTGTTCGATTTGTCTGAGCATTCACAAACTCACTATTTGGAAGTAATGTTGAGTATCCCAATGAGACGAAAAATCCGACTGCAAGGAGAGCAATAGTAACTAAGGTTCGTTTAATCATGATCGGTTCCTAAGAAAGCTTGGCTAAACCAGCGTGTATTTCCACTAGATCATTTGCTCAAAATTTTTTGACAAGATGATGATCCTGCAAATAACCGTGATATGTCTGGAAAAGTACGCTATCTCCAATACTCTTATTCTTGCTATAAATATCCATCTTTCTTGAGGTGTGTTTAGAACCGCAAATAAAATGTAATTTTTTCTCAAATAGACTTTATCTAATCAAACGATATAAACCATATTATTGAGCAATTGCTCAAAATTTCCACTCTAAAGCCGGAAAATTGGACAATTTTAATTAGGTTAGGTGAGCAGCAAACAGTCTAAACCTTTGATAAATAAGCTAAAAAACATCTAATTTGCATAATCGAATTAAATATAACTCTTGTGGGGTGGGCATCTTGCCCGCCCAGTATATGCAATTTCAATGTGCAACAGCTTATAGATTTAAATGTCTTTACTTTTGAATTGTTAATGTCCTATTAGTTGAAGGATAAATATAGTGAAAGCCTTACCTAAACTAGTTTGATATCAGAATTATGTTAATAATTTTTGGGCTAGACATCATCAGATATTTCTGAGCAGTAACTATGAGATATCTGTAATAGATACTTAAATAACCTACATTTTTTATACTTTTAATTTACTTTGTTTTAATCTTTACTTACAATAGTAACGCCCATGTAAGCCTTTTGGCGTATATCTAATTATATATTTAGCTAAATTAGATACATGATTAAGTGTGATTAACGTTATAATCTTAATACTTAAGAATAATAAAATAATTTTTAATTACTATATTTAGATAGATGAATATGTAATTAAAAAAAGCAAATAATAAGAGTAATTCTTACGAGAAAGAGAACTTGTTAGTCCAACATTCTGCAAGTTGAGTTAATAATCTATGTCAAGCAATAAAGTGCAACAAAACAACGGTGTGAGTCATATTGTGTCACCAACGGTAAATGAAGCAAAATCATCCGAGACAGCGAAATCACAATCGCTAGGCACATCAAAAATTTTATCCTCATTCAACAAAAACTATCGGTCAACAAAAGCTTTTACCGATACACCGGATATAGTTTGCTTATCTCATCTGCGTTGGAATTTTGTATATCAAAGACCACAACATCTTTTAAGTCGCTGCGCTCAAAAAAAGAGAGTGTTCTTTATCGAAGAGCCAATTTTTAGCCGGGAACCATTGGGGCGATTGGACGTTAGTGAAGACAAAAGTGGAGTTATAGTTGTTGTTCCATATCTACCTGAAGGTCTAACTGAAGAAGCAGTAAACGCAGATATCAAAGTACTGCTCGATGGGTTATTTGCAGAATATAGTATCTCTAAGTACATTTGTTGGTACTATACGCCAATGGCGATCGCATGGGCAAGCCATTTAGAACCTGAAGCTGTTATCTACGATTGCATGGATGAATTGTCTGCCTTTAAAGGAGCATCCCCTACTTTAAAGAACTACGAAGCAGAACTATTTCGTCGGGCAAACCTAGTATTTACAGGTGGGCAAAGCCTTTACGAAAGTAAAGTAAACCAGCATCCAAACGTTTATGCGTTTCCCAGTAGTGTAGATGTACCCCACTTTGGACAAGGAAGAAACGTTAAAGAAGAACCAGCAGACCAAGCAAATATTCCTCATCCGCGCCTTGGCTTTTATGGTGTAATTGATGAGCGGATGGATATTGAATTACTCGCTGGAATTGCCGAGGCTCGTCCTGATTGGCATTTAGTGATAATTGGGCCAGTTGTGAAAATTGACCCAGCAGCTCTGCCACAGCATGAAAATATTCATTATCTCGGTAGTAAAGACTATAAAGACTTGCCTGCATATTTAGGGGGTTGGGATTTGGCAATGTTGCCGTTTGCGCGAAACGAGTCAACACGTTTTATTAGCCCAACTAAAACACCAGAGTATTTAGCCGCAGGTAAACCTGTAGTGTCTACCACGATTCGAGATGTGGTGCGTCCTTATGGAGACTTGAAGCTAGTACGAATTGCAGACACGACTGAAGAGTTTGTCGCCGCAGTAGAACAAGCATTGCAAGAAGATACCCCAGCATCAGGATGGTTGAGTCGGGTAGATGCATTCTTAGAGCAGATTTCTTGGGATCGGACTTGGGGATCGATGATGCAGTTGATAGATTCTGCGTTGGCGCAGCCGCTCTTTAAGAGCTTCGCAACCACACCAAATACCACAACTAATGGTAATGGTAAAAATGGGAAATCTCCCATCTCAACAGATATCCCAGAAGCACCAAGCATCATTACCAGAGACTTTATATTTGATTACTTAGTTGTTGGTGCAGGCTTCTCTGGTAGCGTTATCGCTGATCGCTTGGCGAGACATTCCGGTAAAAAAGTATTGGTTGTAGACAAGCGCAACCACATCGGCGGCAATGCTTACGACCATTACGACGACCACGGGATTCTCGTACATAAATATGGCCCCCATATTTTTCATACCAGTTCCCGCGAAGTATTTGACTATCTCTCACAGTTCACTCCCTGGCGTTCTTACGAGCATCATGTTCTAGCCAGTGTAGATGGGCAACTCGTTCCCATCCCCATTAACCTTGAAACCATCAATAAACTCTATGGAATGAACCTCAACTCATTCCAGGCGGAAGAGTTTTTTCAGTCCGTTGCAGAACCGAGAGAACACATCCGTACCTCTGAAGATGTAGTAATTAGTAAAGTTGGTCAGGAACTTTACGAAAAGTTCTTCAAAAACTACACTCGCAAGCAATGGGGACTCGATCCTTCAGAACTTGACAAAACAGTAATTGCCCGAATTCCTACCCGGACAAACCGCGACAGCCGATATTTCACAGATAGTTACCAAGCAATGCCACTGCACGGCTTTACCCGGATGTTTGAGAATATGTTAAATCATCCGAACATTAAGGTAATGCTCAACACCGATTACCGCGAAATCGAGAAAGCCATACCTTGCCGCGAGATGGTTTACACTGGGCCAGTTGATGAGTTTTTTGATTGTCGCTACGGTAAACTACCCTATCGCTCACTAGATTTCAAACATGAAACGCATCACACCCCTGTGTTTCAGTCAGCGCCAGTAATTAACTATCCTAACGAACAGTTGTATACCCGTATTACCGAATTTAAGTATCTGACTGGACAGGAACACTCCAAAACTAGTATTGTTTACGAGTTTCCCAAGGCAGAGGGCGACCCCTATTATCCTGTGCCACGTCCTGAAAATCAGGAAATTTACAAACAATACAAAGCCTTGGCTGAGTCAACACCAGGTGTGCATTTTGTGGGACGGCTAGCTACATACAAGTATCTCAACATGGATCATTGTGTGGCGCAGGCTTTAGCAACATACAAACAAATAGCGGTTAAGGCTTAAGTTTGTTGATGTTGATCGTGGGCAGGTACTGCCCAGCCTACAATTTTTTAAAGTAGAGACGCGATGGATTGCGTCTCTACAAAAGTCAGGTTGGCAATTTTATGTGACTGGCAGATGATTTAGTGGTTACTAAGCACAGCATTTCATTAATTCGTAGCGAATTAAATTTGGCAATACCCTGCAATGCCAATGCATCCTCTTGCATTAAAAACGCAACGCTACGATTTTACGCAAAGCTGTACTAAGAAACTGTTATATCTGAGTATTCCACTAATTGATTTTGAATTCTGTATTTTTCTTCATGCTTTTGTGGTCAAGATCCGCAAGTAGTAGATGTTATATCTGCGTTATCAAAACGTGGAAATATTAAAGTATGACTTAATACAAAACTATACGGCTGTAGGAGCAATTAATAAATTATTCCTACCTGAAAATCAGGTTTCGGCTATTGTTTGCGTAAGTCTTGATAAAGGTAATAAAAGCTTTGGTTGTGTAAATTATGTCTTTTTTCTTTAACTCAAGTCAAGACGTGACAAATAACGTTTTGAGAGAGAATAATTCACAACTCCCCTTGGAAGTGTGGGCTGGTGTAGAGTGTACAGTTAATCGCGTGGGTGATGAGTATTTAGACCAGTTGGAACGCAACGGTCATGCAACGCGCTTAAATGATTTAGATTTGTTTGCAGAACTAGGGATAAAAGCTATCCGCTACCCTGTATTGTGGGAGAAGATAGCACCTAATGGGATAGAAAATGCTGATTGGTCGTGGGCGGATGAGCGATTGGGGCGCTTGCGCGAACTCGGCATCCTTCCGATTGTAGGATTAGTGCATCATGGTAGTGGCCCACGAGATACAAGTTTGGTAGACCTGGAATTTCCAGAGAAACTAGCAGTGTTTGCCCGTGCGGTTGCCGATCGCTATCCTTGGGTAACACATTACACGCCTGTAAACGAGCCACTGACAACGGCGCGATTCAGTGGAATGTATGGTCACTGGTATCCTCACGGGCGGGATGATTTAACTTTCGCCCGTGCTTTGTTAGGAGAGTGTCGCGCAGTAGCCTTGGCAATGAAGGCAATCCGGGAAGTCAACCCTAACGCTCAACTAGTGCAAACCGAGGATTTAGGTAAGACTTACAGTACACCTAAACTAGAATATCAAGCAGAATTGGAGAACGATCGCCGTTGGTTAAGCCTTGATTTATTATGCGGTCGAATTAACCCAACTCATTCAATGTGGGGTTACTTAAAGAAGTGTGGTATCAGTGAGGCTGAACTTGAGACATTTTTGCAAAATACCTGTCCTCCTGACATCATTGGCATTAACCATTATTTGACCAGCGAACGCTTTTTGGATGAGCATACAGAGAATTATCCAGCTTGGACGCATGGCGGTAATGGGCGGGATAAGTATGCAGATGTAGAGGCGGTGCGAGTTTGTGCTGAGGGTTTGGCAGGCCCACGTACATTGTTACTAGAAACATGGGAACGCTACCACCTGCCCCTTGCTGTCACCGAAGCTCATATAAGCTGCACCCGTGAGGAGCAGCTACGCTGGTTTTATGAGGTGTGGAATGCGGCGAAGGAATTACAAACTGAGGGTGTAGATATTCGCGCTGTAACTGTTTGGGCGCTCCTTGGCAGCTACGACTGGAATAGTTTAGTTACAAAAGCTAACGGCTACTACGAGCCAGGGGTATTTGATTTGCGTTCGCGTAGCGTCTCCTCTGGAGAATCGCCACATCCTCGACCGACAGCGATCGCAAAAATGGTGCAGGATCTAGCAAATGGGCATCAACTAAATCATCCGCTACTTGAAACCCCTGGCTGGTGGCATCGCCAAGAGCGCCTGTTATACCCTGCAATAAGTTGCAGTGCAATGATAGGGAAAGCGAGGAAAAAAACTTCCTCAATGCCCCCCGCCTCCCCTCGTCCCCTGGCGATCGTCGGTGCTAGAGGAACTCTCGGAAAGGCTTTTGCTCGGTTGTGCGAAGTGCGCGGAATTTCATATCAGTTGCTGACGCGCCAAGAAATGGATATTACCGATCCTGCCTCTGTGGATGCGGCGCTTACCCAGTTGAAGCCGTGGGCGGTTGTGAACGCTGCCGGATATGTGCGGGTAGACGATGCCGAACGTGAACCCCATCTTTGCTTACAGGTGAACGCCGAAGGCCCAGCGATTCTAGCTGCTGCTTGCGCTGAACATAACGTGCCGCTATTAACTTTCTCCTCAGATTTGGTATTTGATGGGGCTGTATCTAATCCTTATGTCGAAACTGATACCGTTGCTCCCCTTAATGTATATGGGTGCAGCAAAGTTTTGGCAGAAAAGCTGGTATTGCAGGCTTATCCCGCAGCGCTGGTGATTCGCACTAGTGCATTTTTTGGGCCGTGGGATGAGTATAATTTTGTCACGATCGCTCTGCGTCAGCTTAGTGCTGGTAATAGTTTCGTTGCCGCAGAGGATGGAATTGTTTCACCTACTTATGTACCAGATTTGGTTCATGCTAGCCTGGATTTATTAATTGACGGCGAGTGTGGGCTGTGGCATCTGGCGAATAAGAGTGCGATCGCTTGGGCTGATTTAGCAAAGTTAGCGGCTAAACAAGCTGGAGTCAGTGTCAGTAATCTGATTTCTGTGCCCACAGAACAACTTGGTTTAACTGCTCCCCGCCCAACTTACAGCGTTCTTGGTAGCAGCCGAGGTGAATTTATGCCATCCCTTGACAATGCAATTTCTCGTTACCTGGAAGAAAGAATTTAGTAGTCTATCATTCGTGAAAAGTTAGATCCCCGACTTCTTAAAGAAGTCGGGGATCTGGACACGGAGAATTTTCACAAAAAATTTATCTTTACCCCCAATCCCCAATTATGTCAACCATTTTAGTAACAGGAGGAGCCGGATATATTGGCTCCCATGCTGTATTAGCTCTGAAAAATGCAGGTTATGAAGTAATTGTTCTGGATAATCTATCCAATGGGCATCGTGAACTTGTAGAAGAAGTTTTGCAGATAAAGTTGATTGTTGGTGACATGAGCGATCGCGCCCTGCTTGATAACATATTTTCAACTCACAATATAGAGGCAGTAATGCATTTTGCTGCTTATATTGCCGTGGGAGAATCTGTCACCGATCCAGCTAAATATTACCAAAATAATGTTGCAGGCACTCTGACACTTTTAGAGGCAATGCTTGCTGCGTCAGTTAAGAAATTTATCTTCTCTTCTACCTGCGCCCTTTATGGTGTACCAAAGTTTGTTCCCCTTACCGAAGAACATCCGCAAGATCCCATTAGTCCCTACGCTACTAGCAAGTGGATGGTAGAACGAATTTTATCTGATTTTGATACAGCTTACAATTTAAAATCTGTACGTTTCCGTTACTTTAACGCTGCCGGTGCTGACCCCAATGGATTGCTAGGTGAAGACCATGAACCTGAAACTCACCTTATACCATTAGTACTATTAGCTGCTTTGGGTAAACGCGAATCTATCTTTATTTTCGGCACTGATTACCCTACTCCAGACGGTACTTGTATCCGAGATTATATTCACGTAACTGATTTAGCGCAAGCTCATATTTTGGGTTTAGAATATCTGCTCAAAGGCGGAGAAAGCGAAGTATTTAATTTGGGAAATGGCAATGGTTTTTCAGTTCGAGAAGTGATAGAAACTGCTCAGGAAGTGACAGGGAAAGAAATCAAAGTTGAAGAGCGCGATCGCAGACCAGGCGACCCTCCTATTTTAGTTGGCAGTAGCGACAAAGCAACTAAAGTTTTGGGTTGGCATCCCCAGTATCCCAACGTGAAGGAAATCCTCACCCATGCTTGGCAATGGCATCAGCGACGACATAGGTAAAGACAAAAGATTTCACTATTATCCTCACGATATATGCCCAACAAAGAATAAAGGCAGTTTAACTCATCGTTCCTGAACCGACTTCTATATTGGGCATATTAGTAGCGTTTGGTGCATTAGGTATTTGTTCATTCACCAAGCGCAGCCCTTTAGGCAACTCAAAATTGCAAGCTATGATCCGAATTATGGCGAGGCGATTGGCATAAAATTTTACCCCTTATAACTTTTCAAACATCCTCTAAGGCTTAATACTTCATTCTTTAGGTACTCGTAAGTTAGTGGTAGAAATTGTTTAAATTAAAGAATAGCTCAAAACAGGCAACAGTTAGTATTAGTTAATGACTGTAATCGAATTTCAAAATTTACCTAATGCACAGCAGTGCCAAAAAAGTACACTGCCCCATTTAGGGCTAGTTTGCATCACCTCTGACAAACAAGTGCGCTTTCGGACAATGACACGCACCCGATACTTAAAACTTTCCCTTAGCGATCGCAAAATTGCCCTAAGTGAACTGTATCGGCATAACTTACAGCGCTTGCATGACGCCCTTTCGTTTTGTGAGCAAAATCAAATTCAGCTTTACCGGATGTCTTCTGCTCTATTTCCCCTAAGTGACTTAGAAGACGAAATCGGCGCAAATATATTAGAAACAATGAGCGCTGATTTAGCAACAATCGGTCAAC
>NZ_DASQZC010000234.1:0-4598 GCF_035638895.1 Nostoc sp.
AATCCTTCTAAACCAACGGGGCCGCGGGGAGGCATTTGTTGCGTACTAATTCCTACTTCTGCACCGAAACCATAGCGGAAACCATCAGCAAATCTGGTAGAACAATTGTGGAATATATTGGCTGAATTTACCAATCCCAAGAAAGTTTCCACAGATGCTGAATCTTCAGTAATAATCGCGTCAGTATGACGAGAACCATATTCGTTAATATGCGCGATCGCATCTTCTAAAGAATCTACAATCTTAATAGACAAAATAAAATCGCTATATTCTGTTTCCCAATCTATTTCTGTTGCAGGTACAATATTAGGCAAAAGTTCCAATGTGCGTTTATCACCTCTTAATTCTACATGGCGTTCTTGCAAAGCCTCAGCCACTTGTGGTAAAAACTCTGTAGCAATAGAGGCGTGAACTAGCAAAGTTTCAATTGCATTACAAACAGCCGGATATTGCGCTTTTGCATCTACTGTAATTGGAACTGCTTTAGAAATATCAGCCGCTTTATCTATATAAAGATGACAAATTCCATCGGCGTGACCTAATACAGGAATTCGTGTATTTTCTTGCACAAAGCGCACAAAAGAATTAGAACCTCTGGGAATAATTAAATCTACATATTTATCTAACTTCAAAAGTTCTAAAGTTTCTTCTCTAGTTGTGAGTAACTGTACCGCATCAGGGTTAACAGCAGTTTGAGATAATCCTTGTTTAATTGCCTTAACTATCGCTTCACAAGAACGTACCGCTTCTTTTCCACATTTGAGAATCACACCATTTCCCGATTTAATCGCTAAGGAAACAATTTGAATCGCCGCCTCTGGACGTGCTTCAAAAATAATTCCCAAAACACCTAAAGGACAAGTAATTCGCTTGAGAATTAAACCAGTGTCAAGTTCGCGGTGAATCTGCACTTTACCGATAGGATCGGCTAGCTTACCAACATCGCGTACTCCTGCGATCGCATCTCTTAATTTATGTTCATCCAACTGCAAGCGTTTATAAAGCGGTTTGGGAATTCCTTCAGCATCAGCAGCTTCACAATCAGCAATATTTGCTTGTAAAATGTCATCTCTAGCTGATTCTAAAGCTTGAGCGATCGCTTCAATTGCCTGATTTTTTGCCTCAGTGGAGAGAATCGCTAGTTTACTTGCAGCTTCGCGGGTTTGTCCTGCGATCGCAATTAGGGGAGAAACAATGTTAACAATAGTCATAGTACAAATCTTTACCTTTTCTTCATCTTATCAATCTGAGTCCATCATTGCTTATCGTCTTCCCCCAATCGGGTGAACCATTTGGGTAATTAATGATTACTCTGATCGGGTGAAGCAAAACTTGGTTCAAAACATTTATTCTATGATTATCCAACACGGCTAAACTAAAGGTACTAAGTTTACACCAATTAAAACATTATAAGTATTATCACATAGCTTATTTGAAAGTCCTAAAAATGATTTATGCGTACCGGAGACTAGAGAGACATCGTAATATATGTTTCTCTAGTCTTTTCCTTAAGTAAAGAATTTATACCGCCAATATTTGAATTTTTACAAAATTGTGATGACGAACGCTGGATCTATTGAGTATTGATGGATCAAATACCAGTTCCAATACGGTTCGTTTAACAATTGCATTTAAACAAAAATGCCTATAGAGAGAAGATAGGGCACAATGATCGTTGTGCCCCTACAAATAATTTATATTCCTTTCAATGATTCAGCCGTTTAATCTTCGTCAAGGGCTGGGAAAGCTTCTTCAAGCTGCCACAACCTATCTTTATTTTCAACGAACCAAATACGAGTTTCTGGAGTTAATTTACTCCAAATGTCTTCAACAGGGATGTGAGGAGATGCATATTGGTACTGCTGACCAAGTGATTTGAGATTTTCTGCCACATCACCGGGAATTCCGAATTGTTCCCAGTTAACTGTTATGTGTCTTCCCGAAACTCCGGCTGTGGGGTCGAAAACCAATTGTGCTGATCTGACTAAATCAGCGAAGTGTTTCGGTTTGAGTTTGGTGATCTCCTGAATTTGGAGGGATTCGTTATGCTCTTGAGACATTATCGCCGCAGTGGTAAAGATTAGTGATTCAGTTGAACTTACTGCCAGAGATTTTTATCCCAATATTTTTACTTTAGCGCAGAGCCATTAACTTGAGCATAACTTAACCACACAAAGAGTTTGAGCAAATTGTTTAAGGTAAACAAACTTCCGGTACAGTGTACCAGTACTTTTTAAGCTAGTGCAAGAGGGTTTGTAGTAAACACTTTAGTGTATGGAAAATAAGGCGTTGCTGATTCCATGTATGAAAATGATTTTGCATAATACCAAAATCCTTGTAGAGACGTAGCACTGCTACGTCTCTACATCCAGATTCATCCTTTAATTCAGCAATGCCGAAAATAAAGACTAAAGTCCTTACTACGAACATTTGACTAGTCCCGATTTTAGTGACGAGTGTAGGAACGCTCAAAGTGAGTTTTGAGTCTTTGAGCCATAGCGGACATTACAACTGCTGCTACAGAAAACGATATTGCGGCAATTTTAATTCTAGAATCATCTGCAAGTATCGCTACAGCAGCTAGAGCGATCGCTACCGCTATACAACTTTGCTTAACCCTATTTGTAACTTGATAAGCTCGATTGCAGGAACTACAAATAAGTGTGTGACGCGAGAATCTGTCTAACAAAATTGGCTTTGTATTCAACTCACCATTCTCAACATTTTTCCATGTGGAATAGCCTTGATAAAAAGGCAAAGATGACCCAAATTTATCTAGCCACCTGCGGTACTCAACTACTAATGTGTCAGAGGTTTTTAAAGGCAAATATAGTTCTTTTAGACTTGTTTTTAAGCGCTCAATTTCTGACTGTTGTCCCGCAATGAGAGGTAAATCCTGCTCTAATATTTTGTTGGTATTTAAGTGATCTAGCCAGCGTGGTCTTAGCTTGACTCCCCAAGTCATGAAATTACGATAACCTCTAGCTAAAAGACGGCATCGCCCTTTACCTAAAGGAATCGCATATAAAGCTAGTCCAAATGTCCAACCTCGTTCTTCAATATAAGCATTGTTCAAAACAAGAGTTGGAGCAACAAAATCAATATACTTCCAAGCTTCATTTGATTTATTAATTCCCCGCCACCTACCTCGAATTCCTTGAACCGAACTCTCTAGCACTTCCATTTCTAGCGGTTGGGCATTTTTGCGATTACTACCCCCTCTAGTGCCATGATGGCTAATAGCAACATGTGCCGGATCGGTAACGTTCTCTATTAGATATGTTTGGTCATAAGGCAGATTCAATATAAAGTCTGCACACACAAATCCCGGCTTATCTAAATCTGGTAAAATTGGAATATTTTCATCAACAGCAGTTTCTTTTTCACCAGCCCATACCCAAATCATGCCTTGACGTTCCACAACCTTAAAGGATTGCACGCAAGCATTGGCTGGAATTTTTGCATCTGCTGGTAATTGGGGAATGTGCAGACATTGACCATCACTACCAAACTGCCAACCGTGATATAAACACTCAATTTTGCCGTCAATAATTTGTCCTTCAGAAAGTTTGGCTGTACGGTGAGGACAACGATCTGTTAAACAGATAAACTGTCCATCTTTGTTTTTGAACAAAACCAAAGGTTCATCGTACAAGGAAAAGCTATGAGGGCAGTCGGTAGGTAAGTCTTGCACAAAGGTGACGGGATACCAGCATTGTCTCCAGTTAAATTCTTGCTTCTCTTCAAGCGTCTCAAAGGTAGAAGTTGGTGGTGTTGCCTGTAGTGTCTCTGTTTCTAATGACATATTTTTCTCCAGGTTTCTATAATTTTAGACCTTTGGATCAGCAAATTTTTAGTCCTAGAGACATTTCTAGGGTGAAACTTCAAAAATTAACAAAAAGAGAGCAAATTGGGGTTTGAATAAGTCAAAGTTCATTTTGCTTACGGAAAAAACCAAGATGAGAAAGCAAACTGGGGTTTGAGTAAGTAAAAGCTGCTTTTGCTTGCGGAAAACACCAAAATGAGAAAGCAAACTGGGGTTTGAGAAAACAAACACAGCTTTTGAGTAAGTCAAAGTTCATTTTGCTTGCGGAAAACACCAAAATGAGAAAGCAAATTGGGGTTTAAGTAAGTCAAAGTTCATTTTGCTTGCGGAAAACACCAAAATGAGAAAGCAAACTGGGGTTTGAGTAAGTAAAACCTCATTTTGAGAAAGCAATTTAAGTATTTTGATAAATTAAACAGGTATTTTTATAAAGCAATGAAGCTTTTTGATAAAGTAATCGGCAAATATACTTAACGATTAAAAATCGCGCCTGCACAAATGGAGTCCTACTGAAAAATTGCTGTATGTCACTTAATTTTCAACGATCGCGCGATTTCTCTATAACTTTCAATTTAGTGATTTGTTTATAGAGAAATTACCTCAGCTACTCATCTTCGATTAAAACTGTAACAGCAGCGATCGCAATCAACATTTCGTCATTTTTATCGTTGAGTTCGGGAATTGCCCGCCCTTGAACGATCATCCCCCCAGATTCTACGGTAAGACTTTTGCGACCAAATGGAAGTACAGCAAGTACCTCTTCTTCCCTAAC
>NZ_DASQZC010000235.1:0-1668 GCF_035638895.1 Nostoc sp.
AGGTATTTCCCGCTCTAATGAACTAATTACGGCTGGGCCATTGGCTTTATCCTCAACTAGCTTGGCAGTGGAATTGGGATATTTAGCCGAGAGTGCGCGAATAGCTGCAATGGTGGTAGGGAAGTCCATGCGATCGCGTACTTGGTCAAGCAGGTAAAACTGTCCGCCGCGCTTACCCCAAACTTGACCCACCACATAATCAGATTTATTGGTGTCTTTGAATGTGCAGTCCCAAGATTGGATGACCATATCAAAGTCATCGGGTAAAACCTTGTAATACTTCCACCACGAGCGATTGAAGTGATTCCCTTCTAATGGGGAAGGACGTTGCTGATATAAGGCATTCCAGAAATATTCACCTAATCGTTTTTTGATTTTTGTGAGCTTGGCAAGATCAAACCGTTCTGGGCAAAGAGCTTCACCTGCTTGTCTCCAGTCCGGTTCTACAGTACAAGTAGCGGGAAATTTGGGCGCATATTCTTCCTTGATGGCTTCAAAATTGACGATGTGCCAGCGTTCCGGTTCATCCTCCGATTCCTGGCTGAGTTGCCAGCCAGCTAAATCATCCTCGGCCCAGCGAGTCATGACAATTAATATCGGTGCGTCAGGTTCGGCGCGAGTGTAAAAAGTAGAACCATACCAGTCCTGGTGTCCGCTTTTGATTGTTGCGCTGAGAGCTTCCTTCGCATTTTTTAGCGGGTCGTCAATAATTCCAGCACTCCCAAAACCCTTGCCAGTTATCGGCCCTCCAACGCCTGCCGCCCAACATCCACCACCTTCGGGAGTCTCCCAATTTTTGACAGCTGCTGCATCATCCCGCATCTTCCCGCCTATCTCGCCATAAGCATCTCTTGCCGCACGAGAAAAAGTGTAAGAAAGTTCAGCAGCATAAGAATTGAGTCCCACCCAAAGATGCGCGTGGCAATAGAGCAAGTAAGCTGGAAAAAGCTTAGAAACTAAGATTGTCTTTCCGTGACGAGGTGGCATAAAAACCATCACTCGCTTGAGTTCACCATTAGCCACACGTTGCAAAACGTTAGCCAGAACTATGCAATGGCGATACCACTTATACCTTGGGTAAACCTTGCCAACAAACTCTCGGAAGCTGAGGGTATGTGCATTAGCATTCTCAGTCTCAAAAAAAGTTTTAAGGGCTTCCTCCCACTGTTGCCTTACGCCCTTTTTCGTTGCCACGCATTTTTCAACTCAGCTAAAAATTCTTCAGGGCCAATATCAAGCTCAATGGCGCGTTCGACCAAATCAGCTACAGTTTCAGGTTTGAGTTTGCGCTTAAGTTCAATTAATTTCACGAGCGCTGTCGCCATGCTACCTTTGCCCAACTCTGCACCTGGTAGACTTCCGTGAATGTCAGCGATCGCACTTTCAACCACTTCAATATCATCCAACCCCCCAAAATTGCGTTGCCTGTATTCCGGTTTCGGAGCTTGAGTTCTAGGTTTTGGTTGAAGCTGAATAACGTTATTGTTTTTAGCATTTTGTCGATGTGCGTCCCAATTACCATATGCAGCCCAGCGATCGATAGTCCGGCGGGTAACACCAAGGACGGTGGCGATGTCTTCGGGTGACTCACCTGTAATATACTTTGCCTCAGCAAGTTTAATTTTGTCGCCGTCTTTTTTCCGAGACATTATTTAGGACAATATAGAA
>NZ_DASQZC010000236.1:0-5244 GCF_035638895.1 Nostoc sp.
TGCACCCCATTAGCTGCCCAGACGTAAACGGGATCAACATATCCTTTAGTTTTGGGAATTTTAGTTTCGCTACATCTTACTCCATCCCGCAGACGGCTTCTATAATCTCCGCATACCTTCCAAGTTATTCTATATAAGTTAGGTGTCTCTTCTACATATTGCCTTATTTGCTCCTGTACTTCCTTATCTTTTTGGGTTTGCACATCAGTTAACTTAGCCCCATAATCATTCTCTGCCTGAGCAACCTTGTCTCCTTCAGACTGACAAGCTCCTAAGCAAAGTCCTACACCTATTGAAACAAGTGCTGTAAATATTTTTCTTCTACTCATAAATACTCCAACAAATGATTATGAAAATTAATTTCCAATTTCCTTGCTTGACCCAATATCTACTTCTAACAAATGCTGAAGTACAAGCTGCAAGTATTATACATATTTGTTCTATACATGCAATCAAGTTTTAACAGTTTTTAGTTATGATGCAAAGCATGGTGAGGTATCGAAGACAAAGTTCAATTTATGGAGCGCGGGGATACTTAAAGCTAGTTTAGATATGTAAAATCATAAAACTAGCCAATAGTCAATCCCCACTATTTGACACTTACTGAAGAGTTTGCACAAATATTTATACTAATTAATGATTAAGGATGTGAATATATCAAGCACAAAGACTGATAATATAAGAAAGAGATTTTTATCTACGTAGATTATTGCTGTTAAAAATATTTATACAGTACTACAGTTCTGTTTTTTTCCGTACCAGAGTACGTGGATTTTGGGGTTGATTTATTCAAGAATGTGCCTATCCCTCAAGACATCGTTCAGGAGAACGAAAGCAGATGCGTACTGACTACGGATACCCAGATTTTGCTGCTTCGGCAACAGCAACCCTCTCACCTGACTCAAAGAATGACAGGGCGAAAAAAAGCACACTTACACTCATGGGTGTGACTGGTGTGTTGATGATAGCAGAGATGTCCGTCCACAATATATTGATGGGTGGATTTATGATTGCGTCTGCCGTCGTAATTGCCTTGCCGAAACAGTCACAAGCATTATTTACTAACTTCGATAAACTACAACGAAAGTATGGAGTTAATCTGTATGCAGTGTTATTTGCGCTGTTAGCAGTAATTTGTCTAATTGATTTTGCGGCGGCTCCAGCCAATGCTCAGTTCTTCAATAATGCTCAAACTTGGATGACGACCACTTTTGGTAATGCCGGCAATGGACAAACAGCAGCAGTTATCGCACTTTTTTTCAATGTATTGAGAGGTTTATTCCTATTATATGTTGGGATCAGTCTAGTTCAGATTATTCAATCTTCCCGGAATGATGAAGACTGGCAGACACTAGCAAGAACTCCATTAATCATAGTTATGGCAGTTTTTGTTGGAGATTTAATTACTGGTTTGATTGTTCAGGTTTAGTAAGAAAGCTTTTTAAGTTATCAGTTATTGATGAATACGTATTTGAATTAATAGCTGTTGAAGAAGGCAGGAGGCAGGAGGCAGAGGGCAGAAGGTTCAATTTAGAAGGGGATTCAAACCCCTCCTAAATTGGGGCCACCAAATTGAAAATTTGGTGGGGGTCTTAAACCCTTGTTCCATGATTGTCACGGGCAGAGAGCAGAAAACAGTATTCCAACTGAAACTCCTGCCTTCTGCCCTCTGCCTTTCTTGATAACTCTTGATTAAATTCAGTAAATATGTCAAATAAGCATGATTTTCGGACAGTAAATCGGATTTTAGGAGAAAGACCAAGACTAGGGCCATTCCCTGCCGATCAAATATTTCCCTGGACATTAATAGCAGTAGTCAATGTATTTATCTTTAATTATCTACTGAAAACAAGTTGGTTAGGTACTAGCTTAAGTATTGCTTGGGGATGGGCAACATGGTGGACAATTTCTACAAATAAAGACTTTTTCGGTAAGTTCGTCAGCGTCCCTCGGATTAGTAGGGGATATATGAAATTTCAATCAATACAACAGAAGTCGGAAGTCGGAAGTCAGAAGTCGTCAGAAAAATAAGTTCTAGTGAAATTTCAGTTATTGGTAAAGTTATGCCAAATTCTTCTAAGAAAGTTAAAGATAAATTAGGTAAAGTCGCATTAGAAAAGTCGCAGATTAGTGTTGTCAAAATGCTCACTGCCTTTGAAGATATTATCCATTTAGCAGGCATTTGTGACCTCAACTTAGGAGGTAGGCAGGGCGTAGGCGCATTAATTCTCAAAAAAGGTGAAAATATTCAAATCAAATTCTGTTTTGATTGTTTAGGTATTCATCCCAATCTGCAATCAGAGCAAATGTTACCCATTTTCGAGGGAATAGAAGCGGGGCTAAAAGAAATTCCCGAAGGCGAAAGCCTGACAATACATCTAGGGTCATTTACTTCGGATTATGACAGACAGCAAGAACTATCGAAGCTAGAGACTAATTGCTCACAAGACCAATTAAAGCTGTTAATTCGGAGTGAAAAGTTAAGAACTAAAGAACTAACGCAAAGCGGAACTCGAAAAAACAAATTCTTGAGGCTATGGTGTACTTATACTGTTATTTCTGACGATGAACGTTCTAAAGATTTTATCGAATCGATTATTAGAAAATTAGAGAAAGGTTGGTTTTCATTTACAGGTGAGATCCATGCCATCAACAATACCAGAATTGAAAATATCCTCCAAAATTCCTTTAGCAATGGTTTTTTGCAGTGGTCAGCTATCCTGGGCAACAAGATGAAGTTGGGGATTAGGGTTTTAAGTGCTGAAGAAATTTGGTCAACAATTTGGCAACAGTTTAATCGCTCTACTCCCTCGGCAATCCCTAATCCATTAAAAATTGACCCAATAGATGGACTAGTAGAAACTCAAACTAGTGATTTTCATATCCGCCACCAGATGTTAGAGAATGAGGAGTCTGTGCCATTTTTTGATAGGAAATGGGTAAAAATCCAAAATAAATATATTGGGGCGCTCAACTTCAGTCAAAAACCAGGGGGCTGGTATGACGAACAAGCTCAATTACGTTATTTGTGGGAACTAATTTCTAGAGATAGTATTTATGATACAGAGGTTATTTGTCAGCTAACAAAGGCAAATCAAGCTATTTCTAAAACTAACCTACAACGGATCACCAAGCAATCAATTACCAGCACTTCTTTATCTACAGGAAAAGGGAACATTGATGTCAAATCAGGCATGAATATTGAGGACTCTGTGGAGGCGCAAAAGACAATATACAAAGGGAGTGTAGTTGTGCATACCGCAGTTGCTTTTCTGGTTCACCGCCCAACCCCACGGGAATTAGACGAAGCTTGCCGATATCTTGCCAGCTATTTCTTGCGTCCGGCGGTAGTTGACCGGGAGATTGAATACGCTTGGAAGACATGGTTGCAGTGTTGTCCTATGGTGTGGGAACCACTGTTAACCAAGCCTTTTAACCGCAGACTGCCATATTTTAGTTCGGAAGCACCAGGGCTGATGCCTTTGATCAGGACTGCCACAGGAGATCGGACTGGCTTTGAGTTAATCGCAGAAGAAGGCGGCACACCAGTACACCTAGACTTATACCAGAATCATAAGAATTTGGCAGTGTTCGGCGCAACTCGTTCAGGTAAATCTGTACTGGTGGCAGGTATTCTTACCCCTGCACTTGCACAAGATATTCCGGTAGTGGCATTAGACTATCCTAAACCAGACGGTACATCCACTTTCACTGATTACACGAATCTACTTAGTGAAGATGGGGCATACTTTGACATCTCTAAAGAAGCGAATAATCTTTTTGAACTTCCTGATTTACGCTCTCTGGATGCAGAACTGAGAAATGAGCGATTGAGCGATTTTAAGGAATTTCTCAAATCAGTTCTGATGACAATGGTGATTGGACAGGGCATGATTGGTGTCAGTCCTTCAATGGTTACAAACATTGAGTCAATTATTGCGTTAACATTAAAAACTTTTTTTAATGATGACGAAATAAAATTGCGCTACAAGTTAGCAATACAGAATGGATTTGGAACTCAATATTGGAGCGAAACTCCGACGCTCAAAGATTTTTATAATTTTTGTTCTCCAGCTTTCATACAATTAGATTCTATTGCTAGTAATAGTCAAGAGATTTCCGAAGCCTTACAGCAAATCAGGCTGAGAATAAATTATTGGTTGAGTACCAGGGTAGGACAATCAATCTCACGCCCATCCAGTTTTAGAACTAATGCCAAATTGTTAGTATTCGCTTTACGTAATTTATCGAGTGAAGCTGATGCAGCGATTCTTGCTCTTAGCGCTTATGCTGCTGCTTTACGTCGCGCACTGTCATCAAAAGCTTCGATATTCTTTCTTGATGAAGCACCAATTTTATTCCAATTCGATGCGATTGCTGATTTGATTGGGCGATTGTGTGCCAATGGAGCTAAGTCTGGTATCCGCGTCATCATCTCTGCCCAAGAACCAGAGACTATATATCAGAGCAAAGCTGCACAGAAGATATTTGCCAATATCACTACACGTTTAGTAGGCAGGATTCAATCATCAGCCGTTGACCCATTTATTGTTCGCTTTAAATATCCAACTGTTATCATCAGGGTCAACAGTACAGAAGCTTTTTATCCAAAAAAGTCGGGAATTTATTCTCAGTGGTTGCTTGATGATAATGGCAAGCTTACTTTCTGTCGCTATTATCCTGCCTACTGTTTATTAGCCTCAGTTGCTAATAATCCAAACGAGCAAGAATTACGCAGTTTGTTTCTTAAACACTATCAGAATAATCCTATGCTTGGGTTAGTCAAATTTAGTGAGGATTATATCAGAATGATTCGGGGAGAAGAGTTATCAGAATTGGCAAAGAATTTACTCTCCAAATCACGCACAAAGCAAGTAGCTTAATATGAAAAAACGGACGATTGGTGTAATAATTTCTGGTGCAGTTGGCAGTTTATTTATTGCTGCACCTAGCTATGGCATCAGCATCAACGATTTTTTTAGTTCTATCGTATCGGATCTTCAAGGAGAAGTATCGGAAATTCAAACATGGGCTAACGAAGAAATTAACAGTGCCTGGGCGGACATCAAAGAAAACGCGTCAGCTGCAATTGATAGTTCTATCGGACAATTGGGTGCGCCTGACCCAATTGCTTCGGCTGATCAATTGAAGGATTCACTTAAGGACGATTATTCTTATCCTGTCGCCCAAGAAAAAGCACAGAAGTTGGAACGTGACCTAGCTTTGGCTTCTGTCGCTAGCGTC